>WRDE01000273.1 GCA_009783605.1 Oscillospiraceae bacterium | reverse complement strand
CCGACGTGATGCAGGGTATCGGCGGTGCCGGTCTTGCCGTCCCAGTTATAGAACACCAGGTCGCCGGGGCGCGGATCGGTTTTGGATTTATGCAGCCAGATGCCTTTCGGGTTCAGGAAATTGTTGCGCCAGGTGGTACAGCTGGCGTATTTGCCGGCGATGCCGCCGAAGCCGCACTGGTTCATCACCCAGCTGGCGAATGCCGCGCACCAGGCCGCGCCGTTGTCGGCCCCCCAATACCAGAGGTTATACTTTTTCCCGCTCGTAGCGCCGACCTCCTTCAGCGCGGTTTCTAAGACTTTATTGACCGCTTTACTCACCGCCGGCACCCCCTTCCGGCATAACCGCCAGCAGCGCTTTCAATACGTCCTCAGCTCCGGGCTGGCCGGGCGGATCGTCCTCCCGCAAGCCGTTGCCGGTGACCAGCATCTCGGCCATTTCGGCTTTTTCCTCGTCGGTCAGCGGCGCGAGACCGTATAACAGCGGATCCGCCGCCGGGGTATCAATCACTTTGGTGTATGCCATCTTCCGTCCTCCTGATGTGTTTTTGATGGTAGACTTGCTGCTGAATTCATGCTGTGCGTTCAGCAGCAAGTCTACTGACAGTGTATGCGGCGGCGGGTATTTGGGTTCACCGGTACAGAATATGCGCGAAACAGGCAGCTATAGTTGTTCCGCTTGAGGCAGCACCTATCTGCCGTCAGCCAAAAAGATTGGGCAGTACCCAACTACCACACACCCATTTGGTTGAGTGGACTGTGGCAGATGAGGGGTGCCCAATCTTTTTGGTTGACGGTTGTTGGACTGATTTTTAAGTGGAGTGACTATAAAATGTGGGGGAAATCAATAAAAATCAATAAAAAACAGCGGTTTATGAATATTTTGTCAATTTTTGTGATTTGTGAAAATTATTTTACAAATTATTTTGACATTTGGCATTTTTGGGTGTATAATAGCCTTGTGTATCTGAAAGGGGCGAAAAAAAATGGACATTTTAACATTTATCACCGTAAAAATGAAACGCGCGGGGCTGAAGCGCGAGGATCTGGCAAAATGGTGCAAGGTCAGCCAGACAACCATGCACCGGTATATCCACGGCGAGTTCATCATCTATCCCGATAAAGAAGCGGATCTGGCCGTCGCGCTGAAGCTGAGCGACGCGGAAAGGGAAGAATTCCGCGAGATTATCGCGCAGACCATCCCCAAGAAACCGATGCAAAAGGCTTTTCAGGCGATGGACGCGCTGGTATTCGGCGGCGGCGCGGCGGACGGGATATCTCCGGAGCGGGAAATTCTGATACTGGACAAAGACCGGTTTTCGATGAAGGGGGACCAGTTTTTCAAACGGTTTCTGCGGAACGCGAAGGAAGCGGATTTCCAGTGTACCGGGCGGCTTCTCTATGGCGTCAACGACGATTATTTCCCGAAAATCACCGATTTCATTGAAGAGCTGTTCCGCTTGGTGCCGCAGGCGACGGTGGAGCATCTGATCGCGATATCCGCGCGGGATTATACCAAAAGTATCCAGGTGCTGGCGGCGGCGCTGCCGCTGCTGAAGCACAGCAACTACGCGCTGTTATATGCCCGGGGTGACCACAATGACGACGCGAAACGGATATTCCAGCGTGTGATCTATATCAGTACCTCCTGGCTGCGGGACGGCGAACGGAAATATGAACATTTCCTGTTGTCGCGTCTGGATCAGGACCAGCCGGAATGCTATGTTTTCAGCGATCCGCTGCTCCATGAATTTATCACCAGCGATTATATTGACGTGCGCCGGGATTATGAAAACAGCTTCCATGAATTCCGCAACCTCGATATCGGCGAGGAATTCCTCATTGATATGGAGCATAAGCACGACTTCATCTGCATAAAACCCAACCAGAGCTTCAACCATATTCCCGTTACCGCCTACAACAAGCTGATAGGGCGGACAAATCTGGAAGTAAAACGCAGGTGCGCCAAAATGATCGCCGGGAGTGTGGTGGCGGACGCAGAGGTGGACGCGGTGTTAGAGAGGCTGATCGCGGCGATGGAAGCGCGGATACAGGCCTCCTATACCCGCCGTCAGATCGACGTCTGTTCCAAAGCCGGATTGCTGGAATTTGTCAAAACCGGGCGGCTGAGCGACCATATGGTCTGGCTGCCGGAATTCAACAAGCAGGAGATCCGGCTCTGTCTCGAATTTATCCGGGACCGCAGCAACGATCCGCAGGATCCCTACCAGCTGTATATTACCGAAAAAGACATTCTGGAAAACGGTTATATTCTGTACGCGTATAAAGACGCCGGCGTGTTTATCGAATATAACGAAGAATTCTATAAAACGCTGCCGGTTAAAAACCTGTATATCAAAAATAAAAATATCACCGAGGTGCTCTGCAGTTACGCCGAAGCGCATATTCCCGCCAGCCACGCCATTCCGGCGGATCAGGCGACGGCGTATATTGATTGGCTGATTAAGACGTATTTGCAGAAATAAAATGAAGGACAGACCCCAAAAGGATAAAAAAATATATATCGACCGGGAGCTCAGCTGGCTCCAGTTTAACGGACGGGTGCTGGAGGAAGCGGAAGACCAGGCCACACCGCCGCTGGAGCGTCTGCGTTTCCTGTCGATTTTTATGAGCAATTTAGATGAATTTTACCGGGTCCGGGTGGGGCTGCTGTGCGAACAGATGATGCTCGGCGAGGACGGCGGCGCAGAGCCGGCGCCGGATAGTGTGCCGGCCGGTAAAACAGCCAAAAGAATAAAAAATATCTGGAAAGCGGTCAAGGCGATGCTGCCCCGTTTTGACGGGGCGTATGCGCGGCTTATGGACGTGCTGGAGCCGTTCGGCGTCTGCCAGATCAACTGCCGGACCGAGGTTTCCAAAGAGGACAGAGCGTTCCTCTGGAATCTGTTCCAGCACCGGATCGCGCCGGTGATGGCGCCGCTGATTATCAAAAAGAAAAGCCCGTTTCCATTTTTTGAAAACGGGCAATTGATTGTGGCGGCAGCGTTGAGGTCCAAAGGCGGCAACGACCGGCTGGGGCTGATCCCGCTCCCGCTCCGGACCGGTTCCGCGCCGGGCAGTATTGACCGGGTGATTCCGCTGCCTTCGGAGGCCGGCAAATTTATGCTGGCCGAGGATCTGATCCTGATGTTTGCGGACAAGATCTTCCACAAGTTTCATGTACAGGAAAAGGCGGTTTTTTCGATTATCCGCAACGCCGATATTGATGAAAACGAGGGGCTGTACGACTACGATACCGATCTGCGGCACACGGTCAACAAAATTGTCGAACGCCGGGATATCCTCGCGCCGGTCAAGGTCAAATACAGCGGGGAAGAGGCGCCGGCGCTGATCGCCTGGTTAGCCAAGGCGCTGTATCTGAAAAAGCGGCAGATATTCCGCTACGGGACCCCGCTGGATTTCGGATTTTTGCCGGAGATGGAAAAAAAGCTGAAAAAGAACCTGCGCGAGCAGCTGTGTTATCCGCCCCACACGCCGATGAAAAACCCGGATATCGACGAGAGAGGCGGTCTGATCGGGCAGATTTTGAAGAAAGATCTGCTGCTGTCCTATCCTTTCGAGGATATCTCGGCGATGATCGCGCTGTTGGACCAGGCGGCGGCCGATGAGCGGGTGAACGCCATCCATATCACCCTCTACCGGGTGGCGCATAAGTCCAGGATCCTGTCGGCGCTGACCCGCGCGGCCAAAAACGGCAAAAGCGTCACCTGTGTCATCGAGCTGCGGGCCCGGTTCGACGAGGAAAACAATATCGACTGGGCCGGGCGGCTGCAGGAT
>WRDE01000272.1 GCA_009783605.1 Oscillospiraceae bacterium | reverse complement strand
CCAGCGCCCGGCTGATTTTGCAATATCTCGTGGATAGGATCGACCATTTCCCGCTCGCGCAATGGCCGTATGAGCATATCGGGAATACGCCGGGGAATATTGCGAACGGGGGACATGCAGCGTTTAAAGACGGGTGGATATATTATTCGGACGAAAACGGCATGTATGCGATTAAACCCGACGGCACCGGTAAACGAAAGTTGTGTGACAGCAACGGTATTATTAGACTGATCAATGTAGTGGGCGATCGGATTTATTATGCGCTGCATAACTATAACCCTGATGCTACAGACGGGTTGTACACCATGAAAACCGACGGAACAGGCGGTAAAAAACTATACGACGGGCTTATAGAGCATATGCATGTGGTGGGCGACCGGATTTATTTTAACTTGAGTATGAATACCGGCATCGGTTTCTTTGCCATGAAAACCGATGGAACCGGTTTGAAAAGACTATATGACGATTACGCTTCATGCATCAATATAGCGGGCGACCGGATTTACTTTAAAAATGATTCTACTGACGCTTTATGCAGTATAAAAACTGACGGTACCGATATAAAAATATTGAATAATGATGAGCCTTTTGTTATTCAGGTTGTCGGGGATAAAATTTATTACCGGATCGATCCGTATAAACCGGATAGCGCTGTATATACCATCAATACTGACGGTACCGGCAGACAAAAGTTACTTGACGATGTATCCTATTGGTTCAATGTGTCGGGTGACCGTATCTATTATGGAAATAGGCATGACGAAAACCGGTTGTATTCTATAAAAATTGACGGCACCGACCGATATAAGATAAATGACGATTCGGTTGGTACAATCAATGTGGTCGGGGACCGGCTATATTATCATTCTGACAATCAGTATTATTCCGTCAAACTCGACGGTACCGACCGCCGGGAGGGTTTTGACCCGCCCGAGCCTGTAATCCCCGACAATATGCGGCCCGCCGTACCCCCCACATTGGACGGGCCGTTTGAGGAGGCGACGACAGCCGTGATCAAGGAGATCCCCGACACCTTCTGCAACCCGCTGGATATCGGGTATATGTATATGACCGATTATAAATCCCGGGAAGCGGCCGACCCCGCGTTTGTGGTGTATAAGGGCGACTACTATCTGTTCGCCTCCCACAATGCCGGGTACTGGTGGTCGTCCGATCTGGCCACCTGGCAGTATGTGTATATCGATAAAAACATGATCGCCCAGATCGACAAATTCGCGCCGGCGGTCTGCGTGGTAAAGGACGGCGAGGGGAACGAAATTCTGTATCTCACCCATTCCGAAAACGGCGACATGTATAAGTCCACCAACCCGAAAGCCGGCGAATGGACCCGGGTCGGCCACCCCTTCGGCTGGGGCGATCCGGCGCTGTTCACCGACGACGACGGCCGCGTCTACTGCTATTTCGGGCTGGAGCCCCATTCCGCCTCGCCCACCGGCAGCAAATTCGCCACCATCAAAGGGGTGGAGCTGGATCCGGGTGACAATATGAAGGTGATCCGCGGCCCGATCCATCTCTTCACCGCCAATCCGCCGGCCCACGGCTTTGAGGTGCCGGGAAATGAAAACCAGAACACCAATGGCGACTGCTGGCTTGAGGGCGCGTGGATGGTCAAGGAGGGCGGCACCTATTATCTGATGTACGCCTGTCCGGGCACCGAATACGCCACCTACAACAACGGCGTCTACACCTCCGACAGCCCGCTCGGTCCCTTCACCTTCCAGGAATATTCCCCGGTGACCTTCAAGCCCACCGGATTTGTGGTCGGCGCCGGCCACGGCTCGGCAGTGGAGGACCTGAACGGCAACTGGTGGGCGGTCAATACCGTCGCCATCTCAGCCAATACCGGATTTGAACGCCGGCTGATTATGACACGGGTCAAATTCGATGAGAAGGGGCGGATGCTCTCCAACTGCGTCCGCGCCGACTATCCGCAGTATGTCCCGTATGTGACCGACGGCAGTTATGAAAACCCCGGCCCCGACTGGCATCTGCTGGGATATAACGCCGCGGTAACCGCGTCCTCGTCGCTGGCAGGGCGTCCCGCCGGCAACGCGGTCAACGAAAATATCCGCAGCTGGTGGAGCGCGGCGACCGGCACCGGCGGCGAATGGCTGCAGGTCGATTTCGGCAAGCTCTGCGCGCTCAACGCGCTGCAGATCAACTTCGCCGATCAGGACGTAACCGGCCCGTTTTCCGGCGCCCTCGGCGTCAATAATAACCGCAACAACACCTGGCGGTATAAGTATACCGTTGATTTCTCCCAGGACGGCGAGACCTGGTACCCGTTGGTGGACAAGAGCCAGGCCGAGGGCGCGGCGTTTACCGATGTTGACCGCTCCCATGAATATTTCGAGCTGGCCAAAACCATCGGCGTCTGGTATCTGCGGGTGACCAACCGCGGGCCGGTCCCGGCCGGCGGCAAGTTCGCCATCAGCGGCCTGCGCGCCTTCGGATACGATCCCAAAGGCACCGCCCCCGCGGCCCCCGCCGGGCTGACCGTCAACCGCGGCACAGATGAGCGGATGGCCACCGTCAGCTGGACCGCGGTAGCGGGCGCACAGGGATACATTGTCCGCTACGGTACCGACGAGGACCTCCCCAACCTGCATTATCAGGTGATCGCATCACAGGTGATTGGCAGCACATCGGTTACCATCCGTTCGCTGAACGTCGGGGTGGATTATTACTTCTATGTCGATGCCTACAACGACAGCGGCTGGACTCCCGGGACCGACAGCGTATTCTCTGAGGGCGTCGCCACCCCGCCGCCGCCCAAGCCGCTGCCGAAACCGCCGCCGGAGATCAAACCGTCGGCACAGGATCCGAACTTTACGGTATATCAGGCGGACAACCCGGCTCAGGCGACGCTTGCCGGCGGCGTCTTTGCCGCCAGCGACTCCGGCGCCTCCAACGGCAAATCGATCCACGATATGCATAACGCCGGCGCCGCGATCACCTTCCCGTCGGTGGAAACCAAGGGGGGCGGCAACGGCATATTGCGGGTGGCCTATGCGCTGGACCAGTCCTCCTCATTAGAATTGACCGTGAACGGCAAATCGCTGGGGGTGATAGAGATGCCCCAGACCGGCGGCTGGAACACCTTTAAGATGGTGGAGATGGAAATTGAGGACCCGCTGCCCGCGGGCAATGTCGTGGTCAAGATTATCGGAGGAAACGGCGGCGTCAATGTCGACTTTATGCAGCTGATCATGGATGGCGCATAATAAATCATGCGTGATGCATGATAAATCATGCGTGACGCATAATTATCACAATCCTTGCATGAAAACATCTTCAAACGGGAAAACTGTTTGAAGATGTTTTTTATAAGCTCTAATTTCTCTCCGAAGAGGTTGAAAGCATGACCAAACGTTCAATCATCATCTACGGTATCCTGATGCTGGCGTTTTTCGGGATTCTGGCGCGGCTGTATGCGCTGACCGGCGACGGGCTGGCGCAGGCGGCTCAGGATCAGGCTACTGTCACCGTCCGGGCGGCAAATGTGCGGGGTACCATTTATGATTGCAAGCTGAAACCGTTGGTCAACACGGTCACCGAGCACCGCGCCTGTATCGCCGTCTATCCCGCCACGCTGTCCATGCTGTCGGACCAGCTGACGCCGGAGATGTTTGAGCAGATAGCCGGCCGGCTGATGAGCGGGCGCCCGATCACCGCGTCTTTCAGCGGCGCGCTGGTCCCGACCCCCGGCGTCATTCAATTTACGGTACCGGTCCGTACCGGCGGCCAGCAGCCAGGGAACAACCGGCTGCTGGCGCCCCATTT
>WRDE01000271.1 GCA_009783605.1 Oscillospiraceae bacterium | reverse complement strand
GTTCCGCAAGAAGTCTAACGTAGAAACCTAAACGCGTCGAGCGGTCACGGCGGCAGTCTGAATGGGCTGCCGCTTTTTTTTGCGTGAACAGGAGCACAGAGCCGGAAGCGTGCTTCCGGCTCTGTGTGTGAATTTATTTTGCGAACTCGATCGCCCGATTTTCCCGGATCAGATGCACCTTGATCTGTCCCGGATACTCCAGATCCGACTCCACCTTTTTGGCGATCTCCCGGGCCAGCAGCACCATCTCGTCGTCGTTGACCAACTCGGGACGGATAATGATCCGTACCTCGCGGCCGGCCTGGATCGCGAAGGAGCGCTCGACACCGTTAAAGGAATTGGCCAATTCCTCTAATTTCTCCAACCGCTTGATATAGCTCTCCAGATTCTCCCGCCGGGCGCCGGGCCGGGCGGCGGATATCGCGTCGGCGGCCTGTACCAGACAAGCGACCACCGTCGCGGCCTCCACATCCCCGTGGTGCGCCTGGATCGCGTGAACCACCGCTTCATTTTCCTTGAATTTCCGGGCGATATCCACGCCGATCTCCACATGGGACCCTTCGATCTCATGGTCGACCGCCTTGCCGATATCATGCAGCAATCCCGCGCGGCGGGCAATTACCGGGTCGATACCCAGCTCGCTGGCCATAATGCCGGCGAGGAACGCCACCTCCATCGAGTGGTTGAGCACGTTCTGTCCGTAGCTGGTGCGGTAATGCAGCCGCCCCAGCAGCCGCATGACCTCGTGATGTATCCCGTGGATGCCGGTCTCTAAAACCGCCCGTTCGCCCTCGGCCTTGATATTCAGCTCCACATCGCGGCGGGCCTTTTCCACCATCTCCTCGATACGGGCCGGATGGATCCGGCCGTCCGAAATCAGCCGCTCCAACGAGATCCGGGCGATCTCACGCCGCACCGGATCGAAGCCGGACAGGGTAATCGCCTCGGGGGTATCGTCGATAATCAGATCGACGCCGGTCAGCGTCTCAATGGTACGGATATTCCGCCCCTCGCGCCCGATGATCCGCCCCTTCATCTCGTCGTTGGGCAGCGGCACCACCGACACGGTGGATTCGGTCACCTGATCCGCCGCCACCCGCTGGATGGCCTGGGAAATCAGCGCCCGGGCCTTGGTATCCGCCTCGTCCCGGAGCTGGCTCTCAATATCCGCGATCCGCATCGCCTTTTCGTGGACCAATTCCTCGGTCAGGATATTGAGCAGATGCTCCTTCGCCTGCTCGGCGGTAAATCCGGAGATCCGTTCCAGCATCTCAAACTGGCCGCGCTTGAGCTGTTCGGCGTCCTGAAGACGGGCCTCAATATCCTTCTGCCGATGGGCGATGGCTTCCTCTTTTTTCTCGTAATTCTCGATCTTTTTGTCTAAGGTCTCTTCCTTTTGCTGGAGCCGGCGTTCCTGCCGCTGGATATCGCTGCGGCGATCCCGCAGCTCCCGTTCGGATTCACTGCGCAGCCGGTGAATCTCGTCCTTTGCCTCGATCAACGCTTCCTTTTTCTGGGTTTCGGCCACCGATTTGGCCTCTTTGAGTACCCGCGCGGCTTCCGCCTCCGCCGATCCGATTGCCGATTCGGCGACCTTCTGCCGGTGCTCGACGCCTTTCTTAAACGCGATTTTCCACGCCGCAAAGCCGCCGGCCGCGGCGCCGCCGATACATAATAAAACAGCTATCCATAATTCTACCTGCACGCGATCTATACACCTCCGTAAATTTTTCCCGAATACGGGAAAATATATCGGTATATTTCGCAAGCAGGCACAATCAGGACAGCCTTTGTGCGCTGTTTTCACGCAAATTCTATCTATATAAAAGATAAACCTGCTTACGGTTAAGAAGAATCCTATCGCAGGATAAACAAGTAAGATTCTTCATCTCTACTCTCAAAAAAAAGCCAGTTAAATATATATTTAAGAGTAATTTCATATACCCAATGTATAGTATATAACTTCTTTCGATAAATGTCAAGCGTTATTTTGAGCAAAGTCAGCGCAATCTGATTCTACTCTAAATTCTCCTCCCGAAACACGATATTCTGTATCCTGGCTGTTTTTTGTTGATGGCCCGCCCCGGTCCGCTTGTTTTCCACGGTGATTTTTTCGACGAACTGCATCAGAAACTGCCGTTTTTCGGTGTTGGACAGGGCGTCCCAATTTTCGCGGAAGCTCCGGGCTATGCCAACGGTATTGTCGGGAATTTCCTCATCCTCCATCCGTAAACGGTCCCTTTCGGCCGAGATATGCTGCCGGTCGCTTTGGATCCGCTGTTTTATTTTCTGGTACTCCTCTACCGTAAAAATGTTACGCGCATACCCGTCTAACGCCTCCTGCGCTTTGGCGTCTAAATAACGCAGGGATTCCTCGCAGCTCCCGGTCAGCGCCTGCCGTTCCCGTTCCTTTTTTTCTTTCTCCCGCTCATAAAAACGGCCGGCGCCGCCGCTTTCAAAATCCGCGAGCCTGCCGGTGTATTCCCGGAAGGCCCGGGCCAGCTTGTTGGCGCTGACAGAGCCCGCGTCACACCCGCCGGCGGCAGGGTTGGCACAGCCGTAATTGCCGAAAAAGTGGGTGGTGCCGTTCGTTGTCTTATATATATTATGCGCGTTCAGCTTATGTCCGCAGGCCGCGCAGATCAGAAAGCCCGCAAAATAGTTTTCTTCCTTTGGCGGCTTTCTCACGGTCATGCGGGTGTTTTTTTCCAACCGCCGCCGCGCCTGATCAAAGAGCTCTTTGGAAACAATCTGCTCATGCCGTCCCGCCGCGGTATAGGCGCGCTGCCCATCTAAATAATGGTGGCGCACATCCCCGGTATAGTTGCTGTTTTTCAAAATATTTCTTATGCCGGTGGTATTCCATTTGGTGTTTTGTTTGGTCGGTATGCCGCGAAGATTTAACCTGCGGGCCATCTCGGTCATGGTGATCCCCTGATTGACATACAAATCAAAAATTTCACGCACGATTTGCGCTTCGCCCTCGTTGACGGTCTGTATTTTCTGCCCGCCCGGCCGGTCATAGCCGTAGCTGGCCAGATAAGAACAGAGGGTATACCCCTCTCTGACCTTACGGTCACGCCCCAGAATAATCCTTTCGGCGATGTTTTCGCGTTCAAATTCCGCGAATATCCCGATGATTTTCAAAAACATACGTCCCGAAGCGGTTGCCGTATCCAAGCTTTCCATCAGCGAATTAAACGCACAATCATGTTGGTTGAACAGGTCCACCAGATAGATCAAATCGCCGGTGCTGCGGGTCAGGCGGTCTATCTTGAACACTAAGACGTTTTTTATCAGACCGCTCCCCACGTCGCCGATCAAACGGTTGATCGCGGGACGGGCGGCGATGTTTTTTCCGCTGATCCCCTCGTCGGCATACACGTCAAAAATTTGCCAGCCCTTGATCCGCGCATACTCTGTCAGCCTCTGCTGCTGCCCGCGGATGGAATACCCCTCTTTTGCCTGTTCCTCTGTCGATACCCGAACATAAATTGCTGTTTCCATTATTTGCCGCCCCTATCCTTTTTCTCTGACAGGCGCTTTTCTATCTGTTCCTGTTTCTTTCGGCGTACGGCGGCCTCAAAAAAGAAATTCACCATCTCGTCCTGTAATGCTTTGGGTAACAGGATTTTCTCTTTTTCCTCATTCACTGTGTCTCACCCCTCTGGTTAAACTATATGGCGGGAGGGGCTTGTCACAGACCCGATAGCGTGGGTTTGGCGGTTTGTGTAGCTTAGATTTTTGATATACAGCGGAAACGGCACCCGAATATTGCGGGCGCTGGCGTCGTTGTACCGGCCCAGATG
>WRDE01000270.1 GCA_009783605.1 Oscillospiraceae bacterium | reverse complement strand
TCCTATACCGCCGAGGCGCTGGCCCGGGCCGGGGTCGGGCGGTTGATGCTGGTGGACGGCGACACTGTCGCCGATTCCAACCGCAACCGCCAGCTCTGCGCCCTTACCTCGACGGTGGGGCAGCAAAAGGCGGCGGTCATGGCCGCCCGGATTAAGGATATCAACCCCGGCTGTGTCGTGCAGGCATATCCCCTGTTTTATGACGCCGGTTCCGATTCGTCGGTCTTAGACGGGCTGGATTATATAGCCGACGCCATTGATACCGTGACATCCAAGCTGCTGCTGGCGCGGCAATGCCGGGATCACCGTATACCGCTTATCAGCGCGATGGGCTGCGGCAACAAACGCGACCCCGGCCGGTTCCGGATCACGGATATTTATGATACCCGCGTCTGCCCCCTCTGCCGGGTGATGCGGCGGGAACTGCGGGCGCAGGGGATCGACAGCTTACGGGTAGTCTGGTCGGATGAGCCGCCGGTTGAAACGGGAGAACGGCTGCCGGGCAGTATCTCTTTTGTTCCGGCGGCGGCGGGGCTGATAATGGCCGGGGAGATTGTGAACAGTTTGACAGGAAAATGAAAAACCGCCCGTAAAACAAATTTTTGTTTTACGGGCGGTTTTTATAAAAGTCAAACAGCCATAGTCAAGCGTTTCCAAATGGGGCTATAGCAATGCTCTCAATCACCACATCCTCCACCGGCCGGTCCTGCCGGTCGACCGGCAGCGCGGCGATAGCGTCGACCACATCCATCCCGGCGAACACCTGCCCGAAAACGGTATGGCGGAAATCCAGATGGGGGGTTCCGCCGGTTTCGCGGTACTGCTCAATCACTTCCGCAGGATAGCCCCGGTCGCTGTACTGCTCCATCTGCGCCAGCATCCGCGGATCCACCGACCGGCACTGGACGATGAAGAATTGACTGCCGTTGGTACGCGGCCCGGCGTTGGCCATCGACAACGCGCCCCGGTAATTGCGCAGCTCCTCACAGCACTCATCCTCAAAGGGTTTGCCCCAAATGCTCTCGCCGCCGGTGCCGGTACCCAACGGGTCGCCGCCCTGGATCATAAAATCCCGGATCACCCGGTGGAAGATGACGCCGTCGTAATACCCGTTCTTCGCATGGGTCAGAAAATTCTCGCAGGCCTTCGGCGCCTGCTCCGGGAACAGCCGGAAGGAGATATCGCCATAGTTGGTACGCATAACGGCGACGGTCTCGCCGGGAGAGGGTTTTGAAAGTTGATCCATATCATTGACACTCCTTAATTATGAATTATGAATTATGCATTATGCATTGTGAATTATCCTAATACGCCTTGCCCCAAATCACCATCTTCTCCGCCGCGCCGCCGCAACAGACACAGGCCTCGCCGACTTTTTCCTGCTCAAACGGCATACAGCGGCTGGTAACCCCGGCCTCATCCTTCAGCTTCTGCTCACAAGCCTCGCCGCCGCACCACATGGCTTTAACCAGTCCCGGTTTTTCGGCAGCGGTCCGGCACATCTGCGCCCAATCGGTCACGGTATAGGTCATGCTCTCCCGCCGGGCCAGCGCCTTGTCGAACAAGCCCTGCTGTACTGCTTCTAACAGCTCCGGGACGGTGGTTTCGAGTTGATCTAACGGCACAAACACCTTTTCGCGGCTGTCCCGGCGCACCAATACGCATTGGTTCTTCTCGATATCCTTCGGGCCGATCTCTAACCGGAGCGGCACGCCCTTCATCTCATATTCGGCGAATTTCCAGCCGGGGGAGTAGTCGGAGACGTCCAATTTTACCCGGCAGGCTTTACTCAGCCGTTCCCGCAATTCCTCGGCTTTTTCCAGCACCCCCTCCTTGTGCATGGCGACCGGCACGATCATCACCTGAACCGGCGCCACCCGGGGCGGCATCACCAGACCGCTGTCGTCGCCGTGGGTCATGATGATGGCGCCGATGATGCGGGTGGACAGACCCCAGGAGGTCTGGTGGGGGTATTGCAGCGTGTTGTCCCGGCCGGTAAACTGGATATCGAACGCCCGGGCAAAGCCGTCGCCAAAATAGTGGGAGGTGCCGCTCTGGAGCGCCTTACCGTCGTGCATCATCGCTTCGATGGTATAGGTCGCCTCGGCCCCGGCGAATTTTTCCCGGTCGGTCTTGCGGCCCTTGATGACCGGGATGGCCAGCGACTGTTCGGCGAAATCGGCGTAGACGCCCAGCATCCGCTCTGTCTCGTCCCAGGCCTCCTGTGCGGTTTCGTGCATGGTGTGCCCTTCCTGCCAATAAAATTCCGTCGTCCGCAGGAACGGCCGGGTGGTCTTTTCCCACCGCACCACCGAACACCACTGGTTATACAGCTTCGGCAGGTCCCGCCAGCTGTGGATAATCTGGGCGTAATGGTCGCAGAACACCGTTTCGGAGGTAGGCCGCACACAGAGCCGTTCGGCCAGCAGCTCACTGCCGCCGTGGGTGACCCAGGCCACCTCCGGCGCGAAGCCCTCGACATGGTCCTTTTCCTTTTGCAGCAGCGATTCCGGGATGAACAGCGGCATCATGATATTCTCATGGCCGGTGGCCTTGAACCGCCCGTCGAGATCGTTGCGGATATTTTCCCACAGCGCGGTGCCGTAGGGCCGGATGATCATACAGCCGCGCACACCGGAATACCCGGCCAGCTCGGATTTGATCACCACATCGGTATACCATTGGGCGAAATCGGCGTCCATCGAGGTGATGGATTCGACTAATTTTTGTTTATCGGGCATAGTAACGGATCCTTTCGGGGTTTTTATGGTATTGCTCCAGCAAATAAAACTCAGAATTTCAACATTCTTCGTTCCCTTGCAGCACGACGGCCTTTCCAGACAATTATTTCATGCTTTTAATAGCCGTCGTGATATTATAGCGGAAAACGGGCGGGGATTCAACTGTTTGCGCAAAAATAAAAAATGTGGTATGATATTTGCGCAGCAAACGGTACGATAAAAACGAGGTGACGTTATGCCTCCTTATACATTCCGTGAATTATCTTGGGACAGCGCATTCTTCAACTGCCGCTGCGCCCGGGCCGATCTGACGGGGGAAATCACCGCCGGTGACGCAGCCGAAATATCCCGGCTGGCCGCCGGCGTCGATTTCCTGACCGTCGCCAGCCCGGCGCAATGCGGTAACGATCCGCTGATCGCCGCGCATATCGGCGGGTATCTGGCCGATACCGCCGTTACGCTGACCGCGGCCGCGGATACTATTGCCGCTGTCGCGCCGGCAAACCCGGTAAGAATTGTTCTCAATTCGGCCATCGCCGCCGACCCGCGGCTGACCGCCATCGCCGCAACCGCTTTCACCTGTTCCCGCTTTTACCGCGATCCAGCCATCCCCGACGAAAAAGCCGCCGAGATGTACCGCATCTGGGTGGCCGGCGCCGCCGAACGGGAGACGTATTCGGCGATTTATGAGGACAAAACCGGCACCCCCGGCGGATTTATCCTGTTCGCGCCGCTGGAACCGCAGGTGTGGCGGATCGAGCTGGCGGCGGTGGCGGAGCCGCTGCGGGGACAGGGCATCGGCCGGTCACTGCTGCGGGGTATGGCGGCCTGGGACAGCATCGGGCGGCAGGATGAGATCCGGGTGGTCACCCAGCTTTGCAACCACGGCGCGATGAATTTTTATATTGATAACGGATTTAGGGTGGCGGAGACGGTGAACTTGTATCACCGGCACAACTAAGGTGTACGCATGAAAGAATATTTTGTGGGACAATCCATCACATAGGCGTATTTTTCGTAGGGAACGACCCCTGTGTCGTTCCGTTTTGTAGAAATTTATACCGTTTTCGGAACGACACAGGGG
>WRDE01000269.1 GCA_009783605.1 Oscillospiraceae bacterium | reverse complement strand
CGATGTTTACGTGGGGTTTGGTTCTCTCAAATTTTGCTTTTGCCATGACTGTATTTCCTCCTTAATAATTCCATTACAATTGATGGTAAAATCATACATGCTGCATTGTAGCAAGTATTTTAAAAAAATGCAAGTGTTTTTTGCGGAATCGCCTATAAAAGCGATAAAAATCCTAATTGGGAAGAACACTTTTAGTGTTCTTCGGGGGTGTGCGCCGTATGCAGGACGCTCCGCGTCCTGCTCTTATCCGGTTTGATGGGTCTACGGGCGCACCCCGCGTTTGCTCATAATCGCCTCCGCCACCGATTTCGGCAGCTCGGTATAGTGGCTGGGCTCCATCACATACTGGCCGCGCCCCTGGGTCCGGGACCGCAGATCGGTGGCATAACCGAACATTTCGGACAGCGGCACCAGCGCCTTAATCTGCTGGGCGCCGGACAGGGTGTCCATCCCCTGGATGAGCCCGCGGCGGGAATTGAGATCGCCGATAACGTCGCCCATATAGTCGTCCGGCACGGTTACCGCCACCTTCATGATCGGCTCCAGCAATACCGGGTCGGCTTTGCGCATCGCGTCCTTGAACGCCATCGAACCGGCGATCTTGAACGCCATTTCGGATGAGTCGACCTCATGGTAAGAGCCGTCATACAGCGTGACCTTGCAGTCCACCACCGGATAGCCGGCGACGATGCCGCTCATCATGGCGCCCTTGATACCGGCGTCGACGGCGGGGATGTATTCCCGGGGGATAACGCCGCCGACAATGGCGTTGACGAATTCGTAGCCCTTTCCGGGCTCGTTCGGCTCCAATTTGATCTTGACATGGCCGTATTGACCGCGGCCGCCGGACTGGCGGGCGTATTTACAGTCGACCTCGGCGGATTTGCGGACGGTTTCCTTAAAAGCGACCTGGGGCGCGCCGACGTTGGCTTCTACCTTGAATTCCCGCAGCAGCCGGTCGACGATGATCTCCAGATGCAGCTCGCCCATACCGGCGATGATGGTCTGGCCGGTCTCCTCATCGGTATAGTTCTTAAACGTGGGGTCTTCCTCCGCCAGCTTGGAGAGCGCGATGCCCATCTTTTCCTGTCCGGCCTTGGTTTTCGGCTCGATCGCCACCCGAATAACCGGTTCGGGGAAGTTCATGGATTCCAGCACCACCGGCTGCTTCTCGATACAGAGTGTGTCGCCGGTAGTCGTGTTTCTCAATCCCACCGCCGCGGCGATATCGCCGGCGAATACCTCGTCGAGGTCCTGCCGGTGGTTGGCATGCATCTGTAAAATCCGGCCGAGACGTTCACGGGAGTCCTTACTGGCGTTATAGATGGTGGTGCCGGATTTGACCGAACCGGAATAGACCCGGAAGAAACAGATCTTGCCGACAAACGGGTCGGTGGCGATCTTGAAGGCCAGCGCCGAAAAGGGCTCGCCGTCGTCGGAACGCCGTACACATTCATTTTCGGTGCGGGGATCGATCCCTTTGATATCGGGTACGTCGGTGGGGGCCGGCATATAGTCGACCACCGCGTCTAACAGCTTCTGGACGCCCTTGTTGCGGTAGGAAGTGCCGCAGGTCACCGGGATCATGGTGTTGTTCAGGGTGGCTTTGCGGATACAGCTCTTGATCTCATCGATCGTCAGCTTTTCGCCGGCGAGATATTTTTCCATCAGCCGGTCGTCCTGCTCGGCCACCGCTTCTACCAATATCTCGTGATATTCCGCCGCTTTTTCGGTCAGCTCCGCCGGGATCTCCTCGGTACGGATATCCCGTCCGAGATCGTCGTAATAGATATACGCCTTCATCTCGACTAAGTCGATAATGCCTTTGAAGGTATCCTCCGCCCCGACCGGGAGCTGGATCGGCACCGGGTTGCATTTGAGACGATCCCGCATCATCTCCACCACATGGTAGAAATCCGCGCCGGTGATGTCCATCTTGTTGATATAGGCCATCCGGGGGACCTGATACTCGTCCGCCTGCCGCCAGACCGTTTCCGACTGCGGCTCGACGCCGCCTTTGGCGCAGAAAACCGTCACCGAACCGTCTAATACCCGCAGCGACCGCTGTACCTCGACCGTGAAGTCGACGTGGCCGGGGGTGTCGATGATGTTGATCCGGTGCTCGTTCCAGAAACAGGTGGTGGCGGCCGACGTAATGGTGATGCCGCGCTCCTGCTCCTGCGCCATCCAGTCCATAGTGGCGCCGCCGTCATGGGTCTCGCCGAGCTTATAGTTGATACCAGTGTAAAACAGTATCCGCTCGGTGGTAGTGGTCTTGCCGGCGTCGATATGGGCCATGATGCCGATATTTCTTGTTTTTTCAAGAGAGACTTGCCTGGGCATATTTACTCCTCCGGAGAATTAAAAATTGAAAATGGATAATTGATAATTGGGGAAATGCGGGATTATCGAAATTGATTTGTTGCTTTTGATTGTCCCGTATTATTACGGACAGCGAACAGGCGAAGTCGCGCTTTAGCGCACGAGCCCCAAATCGCACGAGCCCCAATCACCATCTAAAGTGTGCGAACGCGCGGTTGGCTTCGGCCATTTTGTGGGTGTCGTCGCGCTTTTTTGCCGCGCCGCCGTTGCCGTTGATGGCGTCCATCAGTTCACCGGCAAGGCGTTCTTTCATGGTGCGCTCGGAACGGTTGCGCGAATAAGACGTGAGCCAGCGCAGACCCAATGTCTGCCGCCGGTCGGGCCGGACCTCGATCGGCACCTGGTAGGTGGCGCCGCCGACCCGGCGAGCCTTGACCTCCAGCACCGGCATGATGTTTTCCAGCGCCGCCTCGAAAACCTCCAGACCCTCTTTGCCGGTTTTGGTCTGGCAGATCTCCAGCGCGCCATAGACGATTTTCTGGGCCACGCCGCGTTTGCCGTCGATCATGATGTTGTTGATAAGCCGGGTAACAAGTTTGGAATTGTAAAGCGGGTCAGCCAAAACGTCACGTTTTGGTATCGAACCTCTTCTTGGCACTTTACTTCCCTCCTTCATAAAAATGATATCATCGGTACTCGAAAGGTGATTTGCAGGTTGCCGGAGGCAAACTGCGCTTTTCGTCAGCTTCCATAGAGGCTCCATAACCCGGAATACAATTCCCGTTATATGAATGCCGCTAAAAATAGCCGCGTATTCAATTGTCAGTGTATGCGGGGCTTGCCTTCCCCTGTTACTTTTTGGCCGCGCCGGCCTTGGGACGTTTGGCGCCGTATTTGCTGCGCGCCTGGTTCCGCTTGGCGACGCCCTGGGCGTCCAATGTGCCGCGGATGATGTGGTAACGCACGCCGGGCAGATCCTTGACACGTCCGCCGCGGATCAGCACCACGCTGTGCTCCTGCAAGTTATGCCCTTCGCCCGGGATATAGGACGTCACCTCGATGCCGTTGGATAAACGGACACGGGCCACCTTCCGCAGCGCCGAATTCGGCTTCTTCGGGGTAAAGGTCTTGACCACGGTACAGACGCCGCGTTTCTGGGGAGAGTTGGAATCGGTGGCGGCCCGCTTTTTGGAGTTCCACCCCTTGAGCAGCGCCGGAGCTTTCGCCTTCTTCTCCAATTCCTCCCGCCCGTTACGTACCAGTTGGTTCACGGTTGGCAATTCATTTCACCTCCTTATTTCCATTAAAATACGCTCACAGGTTATCTTTTGACAGAGCGGCTGATAGTATACCATTAGGTAGATGAATTTGTCAAGGATTTTTTTAAGTTAGGTGTGGACAAAAGGCGTTGAGTATGCTATAATATATCCATGAAGAAGACAAAAATAATTGAGGGGCGTAACTGCCCGAACTGCGGGAGCGCAGAGGAACAAGCGAACTTCGGATTCAAT
>WRDE01000268.1 GCA_009783605.1 Oscillospiraceae bacterium | reverse complement strand
TAAATAAGTTGGACAGCCTGCTTTTATCACCCGAAATAGTCCGTTGTAAAAGAATCACAAGCAGCAGCATGGCACAGAAGCAGAAGTTTTCAAACCCATACCAACCCATACCGCCGCGGAAAATTGTCTTGACAATAGGATAGCATACATAACCCGCAAAGCACAGGCAAATCGCGCCAAACAACAGCATGGCGCGATCTTTTTTCATGAAAAAACCAACGAATAAAAAGAAAAGGGCAAGCGCGGCGGCGACAGAGCAGACGGCCGCGCGGATGGTCAGCCGGGTCTGTATCATGCCAGATACCTCATGAGGGGAGCCAAAGGCGGGCGGGTAAACCATCCCGCTGTACATATGGGAGTAATCCGCGGCTGCCACGATAATCTCAACCCGGTTTTGGGCGAGAAAAGAAATTGTGGCATTGCCCGTCTGCGGATAATAATGCTCCGGGCCGGGATTCCCGAACTGCTCAGCCTGTACACCATTGATAAAGAGCCGATAGGCCGAATATATCTCAGGAAGCTCCAGTGTGTAGGCCGCGGGCTCCGGGGGAATGACAATGTTCAGCCGGTAGGTCGCGCGGCCGTAAGGGTTTCCATACGGATTATTTCCCTCAAAGCCTCCGTACTGTCCGATATAAACAATCTCGTCCGGGCGGCGATTTTCTGCGAAATCCTCAGGAGTAAGCAGCCCGCCCCGGTGTATTTCCCATCCGTGGGTCAGGAAAATCACAGGATAATCATGAAGCGTGGCCGCGTCCAGCGTCAACAGGCCGTTATCCGCCTGTGGGCCGCCCGCCGTATATTTATTGTCAAATTGATAACAAATCCAAAAAAGCGTGATTGAAAATAGAATCACGCCCGCCATAAACCATATATACATTCTTTTGCCGCTGTGCCGTTTCATCTAAACGCTTTCCTTCTGCCAAAAGCGTAAACAAGCCAGACTGCGCTTATAACGATTATACTCGCGGCAAAGAGGGTAACGAGAAAAGCCGGGAGCAAACCGGAATTGGTTTCCGTCTGTTCAATAGACAGGCTTTGTAATTCAATAGGCAACCCCGATAATGCGGTTTGCCGGTATGCCGGCGCGTCCGCGGCCGGCGGTGCGTCTACGGCCGGAGGTACGAGCGGCGCAAGCGCCGCATCAAGTAAGCCGTGTCCTTCAGCGACGGAGCCGGGCATATTGAGTGTGAATACAACCTCCACTGTTTCCCCTGCAAATACGGCCGCCAGTGTGTTTATCCCCGCGCCGAGCCGTTCAAGCCGCGCCGGGGTGATGGTGATGATCGTGCTGCCGGCACGCGCCGTGTAATCAACGCCGGGTATCCATAGCCCGCCGTTTACATACAAGCCGTCAAACTCATCGAACGGGAAATCAAACCTTAATTCCATAGGGTTGCCGCTGTTGCCGAGGTCAAAATAGAAGTTTCCGTTCGGGTCGGCGGATAAACCGCTGAACGCTGCGCTTCCGTTTGTCTGCGCATTGTAACCCTGCACTGCGTCAGCATTATAACCTTGTTCCGCCGCTTCCAAGAGCATAAACGGGTTTGCCGGTTCCAGAATGAGGTTGTCAAGTAGTTCGTTATCCGGCGTTTCGGCGTTGCTATTGTTATCTGTGGAAATCTCCGTGCCGGACAATCTTAAGTTTGTGTTATTGTTGCCTGTGAGCCTGGGAGGCTCCGGCTCGGCATAAACGACGCGGAAGAAAAAGTCAAACGGGCGCTCTACGCGGTCGCCTCCGTCCCGGTCTCCGTGCAGCAATCCCTCATTACCGAAATCCTCGGGGTTAATATAAAACGCATATGACCCCTTGCCTTTACCCACCTCATACACAAACCACGCGGGCTTCTCGACCTCTGATAAATCAAGTATGTCTAAATATAGAAATGCGCCCGAAAGCTCCACTTCAAACCGGGGATTTGGTTTATCACCATATCTCCAGTAAATGTACCAGCTTTTCCCATCGTCATCCGACCGCCACAGTTTAAGGTCCTCGATCTCTCCGAAATAAAAGTGTTCGGCCTCTATTTTGATCAGCCCTTGACAGACGTTTCCAATGCCTTTTATATCCCGCAAAAATGGGATATTCGGATCTATGACGCCAACCGTTAAAAAAGCGGGGTTTTCTGCGCAAATCAGATCAAACGCATCATACGGCGGGGGGATAAACGGCAACAGATAATACCAGCAGGGCGTATTGTAGTCCACCTTGGAATCATCAAAAACAGTCCATAGTTCGAGGGTTATATTATCTACGCCTTCCGCGCTTAAAATAAACCAGTAACGCATTGTATTGCTCCCGAAAAGTCCGGCAGCGTCAAGGCCGATTATAAAAGGGGGGAGCGGAAAAAACCTTGGGCGGATATGTGTGATTTTTCTGTTGATAACGTTCGCGCCGGGAACCGCCGGAGAGACAATGCAGGTATCCAGCGTAACGCATGGCGCGGTGATTGCCGTACCGTTTGCCGTCACACGGGAAAGAAACAGCCTGACAGGCTTGGAAGAAACAATTCCCCGCGCACCGGAACCGGTGGCCTGTATGTAATGATCGCGCAGATCAAGCCCGATTTCCGAATCAATGGCGACAGACCCCCTGCCCTCCGCCTTAAAAAACACAAGGCTGCCAAAATCAGGGCTATAGACTGCCCCTGCATCCAGTTTAAGCCCGACGCCATAGTCCCCGGTGACTGTAATCACAGGGGCGGTATTATAAGAACCAGGTTCGATACTAAGATTGCTGCCGTTGCGGACACGGATAATTGGGTTTTCATCCCCGTCACCGATGATGTTGACATTAGATCCGATCAACAGGCCGCCCCTGTTGTTGGCGATGATACTATAAGGCCCGGCCTGGATGAAAAGATCCCTGCTTGCCGACCGGTTTGTGCCGATCCGCTCGCTGCCAAGTCCGGCGCCCGTAATTTCAATATTGCCGCCGA
This sequence comes from Oscillospiraceae bacterium, assembly GCA_009783605.1. Taxonomy (GTDB): domain Bacteria; phylum Bacillota; class Clostridia; order Oscillospirales; family Acutalibacteraceae; genus WRDE01. The sequence goes on along the minus strand of WRDE01000268.1, from coordinate 897 downwards.
GGGTAACCGTGCCGCCGGTGTTATGGTGATCGTGCAGCCACGCTTTAAGCCCGGTCCAGTCATATACGACGTCGGTTTCTTCAAGCTCGTCACAATCGAATGCGAGGTCAGTTTCCTCAAACTCATCAAAAGCAGGTACGACGCCGGTTCCTTCAAACTCGTTACAATCAGATACGATGCCGGAATCCGGCGGTTTGGCGGCGTCCTCTTTTTTCTGCTTTGCCTGTTCCTCCTGCCCCGTCTGCTCCCCATGTCCCTCCGGCGCCTTCTGTTCCTCCGAACCCGTCTGCCCCGTCTGCTGTTCTTGTTTTTCCAAGGGTTCTCCGGAGGATGCGCCGTCTGCCGGCAGTGCGCCGCCGTCCGGCTCTTCCGCAAACACGATGACAGGAAACACAAGCAACAAACATAGTATAATGGCCAAAAACCGCTTCATTGCCGCCCCTCCCTTGCCAATCGTTCGATATAATCACGATACGCTTTTCTAACTTTCCATTGGCTGATATGCCCGATATATACCGTGCCGCCGCCCTGCATCTCAAAATCCCGCCCGATGTTTTCCACATAATCCATATTGGCGATAAAGCTGCGGTGGCAGCGCAGGAATGACGGCAGCCTTAGCAGCTTCTCGAGTTCGTCGATTTTTATATATGACACGATGGCTTCATCTTGCAGATGGATAACGCTTTGCTTGTTGCGGGCTTCCACATACCGTATGTCGCGGAGCCGTATCCCGCGGCGCCTGCGGTCAACCGTCACAAAAATTTCATCGCTCAACTCCTCAAAATGCTTCGCCGCCCTTTCAATCAGCGACAATACCTCCGCCTCATCCAACGGTTTACTAAGATACCTGTCCGCCTTGACCTTGTAGCCGAAAGCGGCGTGGTCGGGGCTGCTGGT
>WRDE01000267.1 GCA_009783605.1 Oscillospiraceae bacterium | reverse complement strand
GGGCGGTTTGTGGTGCCGGTCAAGCAGGAGCACCGCGCCGAGGTGCCGGGATTGGTCCACGATACCTCCGGTTCCGGGGCGACGCTGTTTGTGGAGCCGATGGCGGTGGTGGAGGCCAACAACGAGATCCGCATCCTCCAGTCAAAGGAAGCGGACGAGATCGAGCGAATCCTTGCCGCCCTGTCGGCTGAGGCCGGCACCTTCGCCGACGCCATCATCGCCGATTATGACACATTGGTGGCGTTGAATCTGATCTTCGCCAAGGCGCATCTGGCCTATAACATGAAAGCCTCCGCGCCGAACCTGTCCGACAGCGGGTATATCAAGTTAGCCCGCGCCCGGCATCCGCTGATCGACCCGAAAAAGGTGGTGCCGGTGGATGTGGAGCTGGGGGGCGGATTCGATACCTTAGTGATCACCGGCCCCAACACCGGCGGCAAGACGGTGACGCTGAAGACGCTGGGGCTGCTGACCCTGATGGTGATGTGCGGGCTGCTGCCGACCGTGGGCGATGGCAGCACGCTGGCGGTTTTTGACCGGGTGCTGGCCGATATCGGCGACGAGCAGTCGATCGAGCAGTCGCTGTCCACCTTTTCCTCTCATATGACCAATCTGATCCGCATTATCGGTGAAGCCGACAGCCGTTCGTTGGTGTTATTGGACGAGCTGGGGGCCGGCACCGATCCGGTGGAGGGCGCGGCGCTGGCCGCCGCTATCCTTGAACGTCTCCGGGCCGCCGGCGCCCGGATCGCCGCCACCACCCACTATGCCGAGTTAAAGGTTTACGCCATCCACACCCCCGGCGTCGAAAACGGCTGCTGCGAGTTCGACGTGGCCACCCTGCGGCCGACCTACCGGCTGTTGGTCGGTATCCCCGGCCGCTCCAACGCTTTCGCCATCTCGCTGCGGTTAGGGTTGGATCAGGCGCTGGTCGACCGCGCCCAATCGCTTGTCGGCGGCGACAGCCAGCGGCTGGAGGAGGTGGTACTGCGCCTCGACGCCAAGCGGCAGGCGTTAGAGGGGGAGCTGGCGGTGGCCGAACAGGCCCGTGCCGTGGCCGAGCAGGCCAACGCCAAGGCGATCCGGGAGGTGGCCGAGCTGGAGGCGATCCGGGAGCGGGAGACCGAAAAAGCCAAAACCGAAGCCAGGCGGATCGTCGAGCGGGCGCGGTTGGATGCCGAAGCGCTGGTGCGGGAGCTGGAAGCTCTGCGCAAGCAGAAGGAAGCCGCGGATTTTTCCGCCAGAGCTGGGGCCGCCCGCAGTTCATTGCGGGCCACTATCAATAAAATGGAGGACGCCATCGATCCGGTTACTCAAAAAAAAGCAGCCGCGTATACACTGCCGCGGCCGCTCCGGGTGGGGGATTCGGTGCTGATTGTGGATATCGATAAAAAAGGCGTTGTTACCGCTCTCGGCAGCGACGGCGGTCCGGCGGAGGTGCTGGCCGGTATCATCAAAACCCGGGTGGCGGTGAATAATCTGCGGCTGCTGGAGAATAATGAGGGCGGTGCAGACGCCGTTAAAACGGCGGTTCAAAAGGCCGTCAAAAGCCGGGCAGGTTCCGGCCGGGCCACCCGCAGTGCCGCTACCGAAATCGACCTGCGGGGTTTCGATACCAACGAGGCGGTATTAGAAGCCGACCGGTTCCTCGACAACGCGGTGCTGACCGGGCTGGAGCGGGTGACGCTGATCCACGGAAAAGGCACCGGCGCGCTGCGGTCGGCCATCCAGCAGCATTTGAAGCGGCACCCGTCGGTGAAGGGGTTCCGGCTGGGGGCCTATGGTGAAGGGGAGACGGGGGTTACGGTGGTGGAGCTGAAATAATTGAAAATTGAGAATTATTGGTATGGATAAACAGGGTACGCTTCATAAATATGCATGGGGGATGATGTTTTGAAGAATATGATAAAAAGCGCGGCATTGGTTTTTGCTGTATTTCTCATTGTTTCCGCCTGTACGCCTGCCGCATCCGACAATTCTTCCGAGATTTCCGAAACAACCGTGCCGGTTGTTACCGATACAACCACATTACCCTCCACATCTGCTGAAACCACCACCACATCCGTTCCGGTCACACAACCGACTGCTCCGCCTGCCGGGATTGTGTATCTGACCATTGACGACGGGCCCAGCTCTTTGACGCCGTTGTTTCTGGAGGTTTTGGCGGAAAAACAGGTCCGCGCCACCTTTTTTGTGACGCGGAAGGAGGATGAGGAGCTGCGGCCCTATTACAGGCAGATCATTGACGCCGGGCACCAGCTGGCGCTGCACAGCGCGTCCCACAACTATTCCCAAATTTATAAGGATATCGACGCGTTTTTTGCCGATTACGGCGATATTCAGGAGTATATTTATCATCTGACCGGGCTGCGGCTGTCTGCCTACCGGTTTCCCGGGGGAACCAGCTATCCGCACCTTCTCCGTCCGCTGCGCGACGATATTTTCGCCCGGTTCCGCGAGCAGGACATCCCGTATTACGACTGGAACGTCTCCTCGGGGGACGGTGCGGCGGCGATGTATCCGCCGGAAAAGTTAGTTACCCATGTGGTTGACGGCGTTTTGGGCCGGGGCGCCGGCGCCGAATCGGTGGTGCTGATGCACGACGCCGACAACAAGCCGTCAACGGCGGAGGCGCTGCCCGAAATCATCGACCGGCTGGCCGGGGCGGGGTATGTTTTTGATATATTAGAAAACTTGAAAATACCGGTGCATCAGCGGGAATGAGGGGCATTTTTTATTCTTCAATCAATCCATTCCCGGTCTTTTTTATAGATGATAAAAAATAACAGTACCCGCAGCGCGATATGTACCGCCAGGTAGCGGAGCGGGGTGGCAACGCTGTAATTGACCAACAGCTGGGGTATCAGCAAGCCGCTGAGAACCGGCAATCCCATATATAAGCCCAACGACCATCTCCATAATAAGAACATGCATACACACAACAAAATTTCCAGAACTGAAAAGACTATGATTTTTACGAAAAACAGTCTGTCCTCCGCCCACATGTTTTCTTGGATGCTGCCGGCCCCATAAAGGAGCCAGCCGATATTATACACGAAAGAAAAGATCAAAAAAGCGGTCAGCGTCCCGCTCCGCCATTCGATATGCGGGCGGAGCGCCGATTGATCGGGCGGCGGTTTTTTGGCGTACCGGTAATGTCCGCACTGGCTGCAGATATCCTGCGTGTTCAATTTGCCGCCGCATTTTTCACAGGTCATATGATTACCCCCGGTTTTATAGTGTGTTATTTACTGTCCAATGCCGGTTCCATCAGCGCGAAGGAAAAGATCCCTTTTACACAGACTTTTCCGCCGACCGTCCCCACCCCTTCGGCGAAATATACCGGGCCTTTGTTCTTGATGATGCGGCATTCGCTCTCGAATACCTGGCCGGGCTGCACCGGATTTTTGAATCGGATCTTGTCAAAGCCGGTGAAAAAAGGGGTCTTGCCGGCGGCTATATCGGCCAGCAGCACACAGGCGGTCTGGGCCATCATCTCGCAGAGGATGACCCCCGGCACCACCGGATGCCCCGGAAAATGGCCCCGCAGAAACCACTCGTCCCCCCGGACCCGGTACCGCCCAAAGGCGGTATCCCCCTCCATCCGCACCTCCTCCACCAGCAACATCGGTTCCCGGTGCGGCAGGATGGATTTGAGGGCGTCCTGATTGAATAGCTGCATGAGCGACCACCTTTTTTCAATGCGTCAATAACGCTTCCGCTTGGCTGAATATCTCCCGTATGATCTCGCCCGCCGGCTGCTCTCTCTTGACCAATCCGGCGATTTGACCGGCGGGGAAGCAGCCGTTTTGTTCGTCCCCGTCTAATGCCGCCGCCCGCAGTGC
>WRDE01000266.1 GCA_009783605.1 Oscillospiraceae bacterium | reverse complement strand
GCAACCGAAGTTGGTTTGAAGAGCCGTATGCGGGAAAACTGCACGTACGGTTCTGTGAGGGGCAGTAGGCAAGCCTTTCACGAGAATATCTCGAAAGGAGTGTCGAGACTGTCTACTCGACTATACGGATGAAGGTTTGCCATGTCACCAGCGCCCATCCCAACAGGGATATCCGTATTTTCTATAAAGAGTGCGCCTCTCTGGCCGGCAACGGCTATGACGTGTATCTGGTGGCACAAGGGGAATCGTTCACGGAAAACGGCGTGACCGTCACCGGTATCACCCCGCCGCGCTCCCGGCTGCAGCGGTTTCTGCGTACTTCCCGCGCGGCTTATAAAACGGCGCTGGCGATAGACGCGGAGATATATCATCTGCATGACCCAGAGCTGCTGCCATACGGGAAAAAGCTGAAAAAAAAAGGCAAGACAGTCATCTTTGACAGCCATGAGGATATTTTGGGGCAGGTGGCCAACAAACGTTGGATCCCGCGGTCCCTCCGCCGTCCGGTTGAATTTTTCGCGGGCAGGTATTTTAAGAGAGTTTGCCGCCGGATGGACGCCGTCATCACCGTTACGCCGCATCTCCAGAGGAAATTTGAAGAGATCGCGAAGCGTACGGTGATGATAACCAACTATCCAATACTTTCGGACAGGCCGGAGACTGAAAAATTCCCGCAGCTGACGCTGGGTTTTGCCGGCGGGGTAACGGAACAATGGAACCATCTGGCTGTTTTGGAGGCGTTGAAACAATTGCCGGAAGCGCGGTATCTGCTGATGGGAAGGCCCGACGCGCAATATTTGGAAAGACTTAAAGCTCATCCATCTTGGGAACAGGCAGATTATCGGGGAATAGTATCTCACGAGGAAGCGCTTACCGCTCTCGCCCGGTCACATATCGGCGTGGCGCTCTGCGCCTACAGCGGCAATACCGACGGAAAAAACGGTTCGGTCGGCAATACCAAGCTGTTTGAGATAATGATGCTGGGATTGCCGGCAATTGCCACCGGATATGTTTTATGGCGTGAAATTATTGAAAAATATCGCTGCGGTATCTGTGTAGAGCCGGACGACAGCGCACAAATCGTACAGGCGATTACCTACATCTCCGCCCATCCCGAGCAAGCCGCCGAAATGGGACGCAACGGCCAAAAAGCAGTCCGGGAGATCTATAATTGGAGTACACAGGAAAAAGTATTGCTGGAATTGTATCAAACGCTGAAGGTATAAACGTCATATTTGAGACAGGAAAGGGTGGGCGAAAAGGCGTCATGACCGTTGTTGTTGCATCCCGCGGTTATCCGTCGGAAAAATATCCGTTGAACGGCATCTTCGAATACGACCAGGCCAAGGCGCTGGCCGCCGCCGGACATCGGGTGATCTTCGCCGCCGCCGACCTGCGTTCGCTGCGCCGCTGGCGGCGGTGGGGCAGACAGAGTTTGCGGGCCGATGGGATGGCTATCGAAACGATGGATTTTCCCGGCGGACGTCTGCCGGAACGATGGATGGATTGGCTGTATCTGCGGTCGTTCAAGCGGTTATACCGGGCGATCCGGAAAAAATACGGCGTCCCCGATATTGTCCATGCCCATTTTCCTGTGATCAGCTACGCGGCGGTACGCTGCTTTCTTCCGCTGGAGATACCGGTGGTGGTCACCGAGCATTATTCAGATATTATCGAACATAAGCTGACTCCCGTTCAGCGGCGGAAAATGTCTTTTGCGTATTCCCGCGCCGCTCAGGTGATCGCGGTGAGCCGGCCGCTGGCCGACGCCATCCTGTCGGATTTTTCAGCCGCGGCGGAGGTCGTGCCGAATATTGTAGATACCGGCATCTTTCAATATACGCCGGCCGCCGGAAAATCACCGTTTGTGTTCTGTGTCACCGGAAACTTAAAAAAAAGCAAACGGATCGGGCTGGCTATCCGGGCGTTTGCGCTGTTAGACCGGCGGAGACAACCCTGCCAGCTGCGGATATTCGGCGACGGACCGGAGCGGGAAGCGCTGCGCGGTCTCGTTAAGGAATTGAGGATAGAAGACGCGGTGACATTTTACGGAAGATGCCTGCGGGAAGAATTGGCGGAACAATATACCGGCGCCCATTGTTTTATTTTGCTCTCCGCGTTTGAAACCTTCGGCGTGGTCTATATCGAGGCGATGGCGGCGGGGCTGCCGGTGATCGCCACCCGCTGCGGCGGGCCGGAGGATTTTGTGGAACCGGAAAACGGAATGCTGCTGCCCGCCGACTGTACGGCGGCGGATGCGGCGGCGGCGATGGCGGATATGATGGACCGGTATGAGCAGTATGACCGGCAGAGGATCGCTGAAAAGACGGCGGAACGGTTTTCACCGGAGAATGTCGCGGGGCTGATTACGGAGATATATAAAAAAGTTTTAGGGAAATAAAAAAAGAGGTGAGAAAGGTGCGTTTATTCGCGAAAAATATGGATAAAGACCGCGGCGAAACATATAAAATAATCCTTTTATGCTGCTTGATATGTGCTTCATCGGTTATCCAATTTACCATAGAATTTGTACGTCTGTTTATACCGAATACCTACAAGATAGATACGTTTATTTTATACTCAATTGTATTGGGTATCGGATGCCGCGCGGTGAACAGCATTCTCGAGACGATAGAGCTGGGACAAATACTGGCGTTCCTATTTGTTGTTTTTATGTGCGTCATATCGTTTGTTTTTTCAATGGCTGAAAGAGACGCGTATATATCGGTATTTCAGGATATCTTTATTATCTGTATTCCCGCATATCTGGTTGCCTGTTCGATCAGAGATTTTATAAAGTTAAAAAAATATCTAAGACTCTCCGCGTATATCATTCTGATATTTCAAACGCTTGCTTTGTTTGTTTTTAAATTTACTCATATGAATAAAGGTAATTACGATATGACGCTGGCATATACGGTTTTACCGGCAGCCATTATTTTAATTGCCGCTTTATTTGAAAATTTTAAAATCATAGATTTATTGGCAGCTTTGATTTCCGGGTTCATACTTCTGTCGCTGGGGACACGGGGGCCTCTTGCCTGCGCGGCTATGTTTTTTATGCTCGTATTGTTTATGCGTCTAAAGAAAGATAAAGGGAAGTTAATAGTATTCCTATTTATTTTCGGCTTAATAGGCGTTGTTGTCTATTTGAATATGGACCTGATAATTGAATGGCTGTCAGATATTTTTAAAAGCCTGGGGTTGAGCGAACGAAATTTATCATTGTTACAGTTGGGGGATCTTTTCACATCTAATTCGAGAGGAAAAATCCTGGATTCTGTAAAATTAATTTCAAACAAACAGATTTTAGGGGTCGGCTGGGTGAATGAAAGAGCATTGATTCGGGATTATATAGCGCCGGGGAAAAGTTGTCTGGGGTGTTATTCGCATAATTTTTTCTATGATTTTATTCTTCATTTCGGGTGGATTTTAGGGTTGTTGTTATTAGCGGCGTTTTTCTGGATGCTGATAAAAAATATATTGTGTAATAAAGATGAAAATAAAAAAATGGTAGGGCTTATCTTTATTGGAATCGGGCTTTTTCCGTTGTTTTTTTCAAAATCTTATATCAATTGGTCATTTTTCTATGCGTTGTTTGGGTTTTGCACGATGTCTTGCGCGGAGTCTTGTACGGAGTCTTGTACAGAAAAAAACAGACAATTTGAAAATCAAATATATCGGAGTGATGTTTTAATATGACGGTACTCTATATCACCTATATAGATTTCCAGAATACCCGTTCCGGGAGCGGTGTCCGTCCGAAAATGATGTACCGGGCGTTTGGCGACATCGGGCTGGAGGTTAAGCTGCTGTCCGGGACCGACGGATTGCGGGATAAAGCGGAAAGG
>WRDE01000265.1 GCA_009783605.1 Oscillospiraceae bacterium | reverse complement strand
TGCTGCATCCGCAGTTTGACGCGAAGGCGCTGAAAGCGGCCGCCGCGATCGGTTCGGCGCTGGCCGCCTCCCCCGGCGCCGCCTGCGGCAGGGTGGTGTTCACCGCCGACGCGGCCAAGGAATGGGCGGATAAGGGCGAAAAGGTCATTCTGGTACGGCTCGAAACCTCCCCCGAGGATATCGAGGGGATGGCGGCGGCGCAGGGCATCCTGACCGCCCGGGGCGGTATGACCTCCCACGCGGCTGTGGTGGCCCGGGGCATGGGCACCTGCTGTGTGTCCGGCTGCGGCGAGGTCAAAATCAACGAAGAGGATAAATATTTCGAGCTGGGCGGCAAGCGCTACAGTGAGGGCGACTATATCTCGTTAGACGGCTCCACCGGTAAAATCTACGGGCAGGCCATTCCCACCGTCGAAGCCACCATCACCGGCGATTTCGACCGGTTTATGAAATGGGCCGACGACCGCCGGACGTTGAAGGTGCGTACCAACGCCGATACGCCGCACGATACTGCTCAAGCGGTGAAATTCGGCGCCGAGGGGATCGGGCTGTGCCGCACCGAGCACATGTTCTTTGAGGGCGACCGGATCAAGGCGATCCGCGAGATGATCGTCTCCGAAACCGCAGAGGGTCGCGCCGCTGCCCTCGCCAAGATCCTGCCGTATCAGCAGGGCGACTTCGAGGCGATGTACCGGGTGCTGGAAGGCCGCCCGATGACGATCCGTTTCCTCGACCCGCCGCTGCACGAGTTTGTGCCGCAGAAGGAAGAGGATATCGCCGAGCTGGCCGCCGAGTTGAAAATCACCGCCGCCGAATTGAAAACCATCATCGAGGGGCTGCATGAGTTCAACCCGATGATGGGCCACCGGGGCTGCCGGCTGGCGGTCACCTATCCCGAAATCGCCGCGATGCAGACCACGGCGGTCATCAATGCGGCCCTCAAGGTCAACGCCGAGCATCCGGAGTATAATATTGTGCCGGAAATCATGATCCCGCTGATCTGCGAGATCAAGGAGCTGAAATTCGTCAAGGATATCGTCACCGCCACGGCGGACAAGCTGATCGCCGACGCCGGATCCGACATGTCCTACATGGTCGGCACCATGATCGAGATCCCCCGGGCCGCGTTGCTGGCCGACGAGATCGCCAAAGAAGCCGAATTCTTCTCCTTCGGCACCAACGACCTGACCCAGATGACCTTCGGGTTCAGCCGTGACGACGCCGGCAAGTTCTTAGACGCCTATTATGACACCAAGATCTTTGAAGCCGATCCCTTCGCCCGTCTCGACCAGAGCGGCGTCGGCCAGCTGGTGCAGATGGCCTGCGAAAAGGGCAAGGCCGCCCGGCCCGGCATCAAGCTGGGCATCTGCGGCGAGCACGGCGGCGACCCCAGTTCGGTGGAATTCTGCCATAACGTGGGGCTGGATTATGTCTCCTGCTCCCCCTTCCGGGTGCCGATCGCCCGGTTGGCGGCGGCCCAGGCGGCGATACACGAAAAAGAAGAAGGCAAAAAAGTCATCCACGGGTGATGTTATACGGGATTTCGGCACTTTTATGGTTTTAAGATGATGTATGCAAGAGGACGCTTCGGCGTCCCCTTCGTTTTCTATTTTATCGCCTTATAAAAATAACCGCAAATATGCGGATTGAAAAAGCAGGAACACTTGATTTACCGCTGTTATTTTGATATGATAAATCAAACGAAATAAAGGGGACTTATCGCCATGGACGATGAAATGAGAGAATTGTTTGAATTTGAAACTATTGAAGCCGCTCCGGTATATTCTCTCGCGGAGTGCATCACCGCTGCAGAACAGCGGTGTCAAGCGGAAGTTTTTGACGACGCCCCGGACGGCGCCGACCCGATTATGGAAATCAAGGAACGTTTTCGCTCCGCCCTATATCTGTGTGATGCTCCGGAACACGCATTTTTGGTTCTTGCCGTCATGATAACAGCAAAAAAAGAAGCCTGGACGGAGAACATGTATTATGGTGTTTTCCGTGTTTTTGCCCACAACGATTTTTTATATCTCTTTTTGTGGGATGAGCAGTATTATCTTGTCCTGCCGGAAGAACTGATAAAGATTTATCACGAAGTGATAGCCGAAGAGAGCTTTGCGGCGGTCAACGCCCGGAATTTGGAAATGACCGACTACGCCGCCGCGCTGCTCAATCTGTACGGCGCATATGAAATTGAATGGTTTGTGACCGTTTGGAATCATCACCATAAGGATAAAATCACAGAGGAGCAAGCGGAAAAGTTCCTCTCTGACCGGGCATGCTTTCACGCTGATTTTTATTTTTATGATTGGTTTGTCGTTCACGACTGTATAGAGGAGGATGAGTTTGAGGAGCTTTGGGAGTCAACCGAAGAAATTGATTATTATATGCCTACCAAAAGCGTGATTAGAGAATACTCAAAAAAGGGCTATGACGATTCCAAAATCCCCGGTGAGCGTGAAATGGAAGATTTTTTAGCCGGTTATATTCAAGATGAACGGATTTTGGAAACTTTACAATTTGATGTTAAAATTTCCTGCGAGCGATTGTGGCTTCCGGCGGTGGTCAGAGAGGCATTGACGGATGCCTGCGCTCCATTAGATGATGAAGCGTTTTGCGAAAGGTTTGAGCGGCTGTATAATAACCTGCGTGACAATACCCATATTTGGGAATTGCATGGATTTACACCGCATCAGTATACAGGCGAAACGGGAAATAACTTAAAGAGATTTGTATTGCCGCCCCCAAAAACATATAAGAATAAAAAACAGAAGCGAAAGTATGAGTCACGAGAAGGAAAACAATAAACTAAAAACGGGGAGGACGGGTTCATATCGTCCTCTCCGTTTTTACTATCGCCATTCTGTTTTATTGACCTGCCGCATATTCTGTGGTAAAATCAAGCAATCCATTTACCTCTAAAGGAGAAAAGTAATGCCCATGGCACAACTCACCTACGACAAAACCGGGCGGCTGCTGTTCACCCGGGAGATGAAACGCGAATATACCCTGTTGATGCCGCAGATGCTGCCGGTGCATTTTTCGATGCTGCGGCAGATTTTCGAGATGGAAGGGTTCCGGGTGGAGATGCTGACCTCGGACCACCGCGGTATCGTCGATCTGGGGTTGAAATATGTACATAACGACACCTGCTACCCGGCGCTGCTGGTGATCGGCCAGCTGCTCGACGCCATCATGAATGGCGGCCACGATCCGCATAAAATCGGGCTGCTGATCACCCAGACCGGCGGCGGCTGCCGGGCCTCCAACTATATTCATCTGCTGCGCAAAGCGCTGCGGCGGGCGGGATACGATTACATACCGGTGGTGTCGATCAACCTGTCGGGACTGGAGAAAAATCCGGGCTTTTCGATGAATCTGACCTTTGTGCGCCGGGCAGCTTACGCCATGCTCTACGGGGATATCTTAGTCCAGATGGCCAATCAGTGCCGGCCGTATGAGATCGCGGAGGGGGAAACCGACCGCCGGATTGCCCGCTGGACCGGGTACCTGATCCGGGATTTTTCGTCCCGGGGCAGCTTCCGGCGCAAGCATATCCGCCGCAATTTCGAGATGATCGCCGCCGATTTCGCCGATATTCCGGTAATCCGCACCCAAAAAGTCCGGGTCGGGGTGGTGGGGGAGATCTATGTCAAATTCGCTCCCCTCGGCAACAACAACCTCGAGGAATTTTTGCGGAACGAGGGGTGCGAACCGGTGGTGCCGGGGCTGTGCGATTTTATTTTGTTCAAATGCGACAATCGGGTGGAGGATCACCGGCTCTACGGCGGCCGGTCGGCGGTGGCGGCCGGCGCGAAATTCTTGCGCAATTACATAGCGGGGCTGCAGAGGGACATGATCGCGGCGGTGGCCGCCTATCCCGCGTTCC
>WRDE01000264.1 GCA_009783605.1 Oscillospiraceae bacterium | reverse complement strand
GCTGATGGCTAAGTTCAACACCGGCTTCAGCCCGGTCTATACCGATTTCCTCCAAAGCCCCAAAGGCGGCGTCACCCACACCATCACCGATTTGACCTATACCGACAAGCCCCGGGAGACCCGGCATCTCACGACCGGCGCGGTCGCCTTCGATGACGCCGATCCCGGCTATGCCCGCCCGGCGGCCAAAGAGATCGCGATCGCCAACTCCGGCAACGCCGGCGCGTTTATCTCGGCGGCCAGCCTGTCCGACGCCAACGCGTTTGAGCTGGTACAGGGCAATGGGACGGTATTGCCGGGAGCCGCGAACACCTCATGGAAGCTCCAGCCCAAAGCCGGGCTGCCCGGCGGCACCTACACCGCCGCTGTCACCTTCACCTATAACGGCGGCAAAACCGTCTCCACCGCCGTGACCTTCACGGTCAATTCCAGCCCCGCCATCACCACCGCCATGCTGCCGGACGGGGTGGCCGGGACGGCCTACAGCCAGACGCTGGCGGCCACTGGCGGCGGCGGGATCGGCTGGAGCTTGGACGGCGGCGCGCTGCCGGCCGGGCTGACGTTATCGGCGGCCGGGGTGCTCTCCGGGACGCCGGCGGCGGCGGGGGTGTATGTGTTTTCCGTCAAAGCCGCCAACAACGTCGGCAGCGACACCAAAACCCTCTCGCTGACCGTCGGCGCGGCCCAGGTCAGCGCCGAGATATTGGCCGACTGGATCGGGGACAGCCCCTATACCGTCACCCGCTCCGGCGGCTCCAGCGCCAACGTCAATATCTTCGACTGGCACGAGGTTTCCTTGGTGGCCGGCGACGGCAACCTGCTGCGGGCCGGGCTGGACCGGTCGCGGATCTTTTTGGAGATCGATTTCAGCTTTGTCATCAAAAATTCCGGCGGCAGCGATATCGGGGAAAACGCCTACAACGCCTATGACGCCACCCGGCGGATCAACCCGTATTTCAATCTGAGGGACCGGACCGGCGGCGGGGACGAGCGGCGGTATTCGCTGGAATTCCGGGCTACCGCGCCGTTCGTTTACGGCGCCAATACCCTGCGGATGCCGATGGCGGATATCCTGAACGCGCCGGCCTGGACCACGGCGAATCCGCCCAAGGTGCCGGTGCTCCTGAACGGCGACCTCACCGAGGACTTCGGCGTCAGCACCAACAGCGGCGGCAGCCGGGCGATCGAATGGGACAAATTGGTGGCGGCGCGGTTCCATCTGCCGAACCTGTCGGCGCCGGCCTTCGCCGGCCATACCTTTGAGATCACGGTCTCCGCCTTCCGGGTGGTATACATGGGCGAGGATCTCCCCCCGCCCGAGCCGCCGGAGATCACCACGACCGCCCTGCCGGACGGCAGGGTGGGCACACCCTACAGCCACCCCCTCGCGGCGGTGGGCCACACCCCGATCAGCTGGGAAATCACCGGCGGCGCGCTGCCGCCCGGCCTGACCCTGTCGGAATCTGGCCTGATCGCCGGGACGCCGACAACGGCGGGAACCTACCCGTTCACGGTCAAAGCCGCCAGCAGCGCCGGCGGCGACATCAAACAGCTGTCGATCACCGTCGCGCCGGGCACGGCGGAGCCAACCGGGAAATACGGGGATATCAACGGCGACGATAAGGTGGATATCACCGACGCCCGGCTGCTGCTCCAGCATTTAGTCGGCAAATACACCATCCCGGAGGGCCGGTTGGTATACGCCCGGGTCAGCGGCGGCGACACCGTGAGCATCAACGACGCCCGGCTGATTTTGCAGTTTATTGTGGAGAAGATCGACCGGTTCCCCGCAGAGAGCTAACCAACACATTTTGACCGCGTCAAGGATCATAAAAACGCCCCGCGTGCGGGGCGTTTTTGGTTCGTTTTAACACAATTACGCAAACCAATTTGTCAATTATAGTAGGGCGGGGGCTCGCACTGTTGCCGGCGCGGCAACAGTGCGAGCCCCCGCCCTACAGATGTTTTGTGCATTTTGCGAATTATGCGTCAGCCCCTTTATTTGCCATTTACAATTATCAATTTTCAATTTTTACTAAACTCCGCCAGCGCCAGCCCCTCGTTGTGCTCGGTCGCCCAGGTGATGTTCCAGTTGTTGGTGAAGAGCAGCAGCGGGTTGCCGCGGATATCCTCTACCCGTTTAGTGTCGGAGCTGATATTGAGGGCTTTGGGGTCGATATTGCTGCGGGTGATCCAGCGGAGCTGGCGGTAGGGGAGCGGGGCGGTTCGGATCTCGACGCCGTATTCATTGCGCAGCCGGTATTCTAAAACCTCGAACTGCAGCGTGCCGACCACCCCGACGATGACCTCCTCCATCCCGCCGCCCGGCTCCCGGAAGATCTGGATCCCGCCCTCCTGGGCGATCTGGCCGGTGCCTTTGACGAATTGCTTGCGCTTCATGGTATCGGCCGGCCGCACCGCCATAAAATGCTCCGGCGCAAAGACCGGGATCCCCTCGAAGGCGCATTTTTTGTCCGGGGAGCAGAGGGTGTCCCCGATCGAGAAGATGCCGGGGTCAAAGACGCCGATAATGTCGCCGGCATACGCCTCGTCGATCCCCTCCCGGGCCTCGGCCATCAGCTGCTGGGGCTGGGCCAGCCGCAGCTTGCGGTTGCCCTGGAGATGGAATACCTCTTGATTCCGGTCAAAACGGCCGGAGCAGATCCGGATAAACGCGATCCGGTCCCGGTGGGCTTTGTTCATGTTGGCCTGTATCTTGAATACGAAGGCCGAAAAGCTGTCGTCGAAGGGATCGATCTCACCGGTGTCGATTTTACGCGGCAGCGGCGGCGGCGTCATCTTCAAAAAATGCTCTAAAAACGGCTGGACGCCGAAATTGGTCAGCGCCGAACCGAAAAATACCGGCGTCAGCCTGCCGTGGCGGACCAGCTCGGGGTCAAAAACGCTGCCGGCCCCGTCCATCAGCGAGATATCGTCGGCCAGCGTTTGATATAACATATCGCCGAGAGCGCTTTTTAATGACGCGTCGTTCAGATCGGCGGCCGTCACCCGCGCCTCGAATTTGCCGCTCCCCGCACGCTGCGGATTGCTTTCGCCCTCAAAGGTCAGGATCCGTCGGCTCTCCCGCTCATACACCCCTTTGAAATCCCGGCCCGAGCCGATCGGCCAGTTGACCGGGCAGGTGTCGATGCCGAGTACCTGCTCGATTTCCTCCAATAGATCGAAGGGATCGCGGGATTCCCGGTCCATTTTGTTGATGAAGGTGAAAATCGGGATATCCCGCAGCAGGCAGACGGCGAACAGCTTCCGGGTCTGGGCCTCGACCCCTTTGGACGCGTCGAGTACCATCACCGCCGAATCGGCCGCCATCAGCGTCCGGTAGGTGTCCTCCGAAAAGTCCTGATGCCCCGGCGTGTCTAAGATGTTGATACAGAACCCCTCATACTCGAACTGCATCGCTGAGGATGTCACCGAAATACCCCGCTGTTTCTCGATCTCCATCCAATCCGAAACGGCGTGGCGCATATTCTTTTTGCCCTTGACCATCCCCGCCGCGGCGATCGCCCCGCCATACAGCAGGAATTTTTCGGTCAGGGTAGTCTTGCCGGCGTCCGGGTGCGAGATGATGGCAAAGGTACGCCGGCGGGCGATTTCGTTGGTTAGATTTGACACTTCTAAAAACCTCCGGGGTTTTGATTAATGTACAATGATTCGCGCGAATCAGAATTTGCGTATACAAATGAAAACCGGGTGCTATTATAACATCCGGTTTCGGGAAATGCAAGGGCGGGGATTTTCATATCCAGGGTGTACGCATGAAAGAATATTTTGTGGGACAATCCATCACATAGGCGTATTTTTCGTAGGGAACGACCCCTGTGTCGTTCCGTTTTGTAGAAATTTATACCGTTTTCGGAACGACACAGGGG
>WRDE01000263.1 GCA_009783605.1 Oscillospiraceae bacterium | reverse complement strand
GGATATGGATGTTCCGGGCGTGGCTGGCGGTGACGGCGGCCGGCATCAGAGCCAGATTGCGGTACATATCGAAATGCCAATTGTTGGTCGAATAGGCGGTATAGGTGATACCGCAGGATTGCACCGAGGCTTTGCCTCGCGAATCGCCGACCTTTTGCAGCAGCCAGTCGGTATGGGAAAAGGTGATGCCGTCGAAGAGGATATTTTGCACCTGCCCGGTGATGTTTTTGCGCCCGGCGGTGACCTTGTCCTGCTCATTCTTCCAATTGACCACCGGATTACCCATGAATTCCACTACTGTCTCGATCCGCGGCTCGACGACAACGGCGTTGTTCAAATCCTCGCCGTTCCGGGGAATATAATACAGCATCTTTTCGGTGCGGTCAAAATAGAACTCACCCGGTGTATCTAAAAATTCGTAGGCGTTGTACAGGGTAAAATCGCTATCCATCAGTATGGTGCCCCAGCCGATGGTCTGGGCGATGGCGCCGTAGGGCTGCTGGAATTTGACGATGGTCCTGCCGACGCCGTCGGAGACCAGCTCGCGCACGCCGATGGTGTTGTAGTTCCAGATGACCTTGCTTTCCAGCTCCACATCCCCGGGATTCCGAGTGATGGCCGGAACATCGGCGGTGTTGAACAGAACGCCGTCCTGTCGGGTATCGGTTTCCCACGCCCAATCCGGCAACGTCGGTTCGCCAGCGGATATTTTGGTTCCTTTTTGAATCTTGATGTTGTCGATTTCGATGTCGATTTTGGTGTTCTCGTTTTGCTTATAGGCATAAATCCGCAGCGTAGCGTCCTGCCCCAGCAGACCGGCTGGTACCTCGTCGCGTTTCAGCCATTCGGATGGTTCCTGCTGCGAGCGCTCCCATATTTTACTGTGGTAGATACCGCCGATGATCATCATCTTCACCCGGTACCATGTTTCGCCTTTGGTGGCGAAGGTTACAGGATCGATGTTGTTCACGGCACCCCCGGCGCCTACATCCCAGACTTGTCCGAAGATGCGCGGCGCTCCGGCGGCGGATTGGTGCGGCGCGACCATGATGGACGCGTAGTGGCTGTTGTTCCCGTCCCGGCCCGATGGGGCCGCGGTATCGTAGCCGTGGATGCAGAAGGCCTCCCACTCGTGGGTGAAGCGGTGATCCGGGCCGAACCGGTAGTCGAATTCGATGACGGCGTGGCGGTACCTGTCCGCCGGATCCAGCCTGACGGTGAAGCCGGTGTCCTCGTTGATGCCGGTTTGGGACTGTATATTCAGCACCCTATTGCCGGCGTAATCCTTGACCCGCAGCATGGCGCGGTCGTTGACGCCGCCCCCGCCGCCGGATTTGGCATAAGGATCATACTGCGCGTCGCCGACGGTGATCCGTTCCCCGGCGGTACGGCTGTTGAAATCGTCCTCGAAAACCGTACGCCAGTCGTATTCGTCGGCCGACGGTACATAACCGATAACATAATTGCCCCAGCCGCCCTGTGCCTTGATGGTTTTGTTGGGGTTGAAATTGCCGGTATTGGCCATATATGCCCGTTGGCCGTCCACATAGAGCGCGCGCAGTTTATCGTCGCGGTTAAGCGGTACCTTCCAGATATTTTTGGCGCTGTCGTACAGCGTCCATGTACCGGTAACCGGTTTACCGCCGCTCAGCACCGGGGATTCACCCGGATAAGCCATATACCGGACGAAGTATCCGTTGCTGCCAGAATCGGCCTGCCCAAAGATGACGGTTTCACCTTGATAGTGTGTCCCCTCCCGCAGATACACAATGATATCCCCGGTCATGTTCCGGTTGAGCTTCGCGGCTTCCGCGCGGGCGCGCTCCAGCGAGCGGAACGGTTTGTCCAGGCTGCCGTCGTTGCTGTCGCTGCCGCCCGGGGATATATATAATGTGGTCATAATCGTATTCTCCCGCGCTGCTGTGAAGGTTCCGGCCATCGAAAATAATCCGATAAGCAAAACCACGGTCATTGCAAGGGATATGGCTTTTTTCACGGCAATTTGCCTCCAATCAGACTATTAATGCGAATCACCAGTTGAAATAACATCGCGCCCTACAAATATTTTCTACTGGTGATTCGCATTATTAATTAAAAACTTCCCCGCGGGAACACTTTGATTTTTCCCACCAGATACTGCAGTATCAACCGCGCGTCGGCAACTTCAACTTTTCCGGCTTCGCGCACGGCGGCACGGTTAAACTGCTCTTCATTCAATTTGATCTTGCCTACCAAGTGCTGCAGGATCATCCGCGCGTCGGCAACGCCGACTACGCCGTCTCCGTTTACATCGCCAATAATTCCCGGAACCGACGGGTTGGAGCTTCTTGACCCCGTTGTAGAGGCGGGGCAATTCCCAATCGTCTATTCCTCAAACCCGAAATCCTTAACCCGTAATGTGCGGCAGTTCTCTGAAACCGTCCGCACCACTTGCGGTGATAACCCATCCGGCGTTTTCACATTCAATTCAAGAGATGCTTCCACCTGTGCGCCGTCAACAGAGGTGATGTGGCTTATGACTTCCTCCACAAGCCGCTGGACATCGCGCCCTATACGGGTCGTGTCAAGTTGTGCCGACATAAAGAAGTGCGTGTTTTTGGGGGTTTCGGGTGTGGGAATTGCAGGTGCGGGAAAATCCCCTTCGTTATTATCGGGGAAAGGATAAGAGTTTGACGGTGTATCTCCGTCGTTATCGGGTACTGGCGTGCTGGGGTCATTGCCTGCCCGTGCCGCTTCTTCCGCCTGCCTTCGTGCGGCTTCTTCTGCCTGTTGTTTTTGTGCTGCATTTATTTTCACTAAATAGCCGGAACGCTCGATAATGCCGACATATTGGTTGAATTTCAAATCAATATACCGGGTGCCATCGAACGCCGAAGCAAAGGCAAAGTATTTTGTGGAGTTTAAGCCGGTGCGGATAGCTTCTTCTAAAACTCTCTCGCCGGCCAAACGCGGAAGATAGCAATATGTGCAGAGATATTCCCACAATTTTTTTACAGCTATGTTATCGGATTCCCGCCACAATACATTGTCTAATTCCATCAAAAGCAACTCCGGGGCCCACCCGGTAATAATGGCTTCATTTTGGATCATTTTTTTCGCTGCTTTTGCAATAATGCTTTCGCTGCCGCCGCTTATGCGTATCGTGTCCCATGCGATTGTCTTCATGTCGGTGTTTTTATCAATGTATGGCACGAGAAGCCAGCAATACGCCTCTTTTATCCGCGCGTCAACCGTTTCATTGCTGCGGCGGAGGTTATTGTCCGTTTCCCGGTTTTGCGCCGCGTCAAGGTTCAAATCTTCGCTGTCCTCTTTGATGGATTTCCACGCAAGGAACCGCTTGATTTCTTGTTTCAATGATAGCATTAAATCCTGATCGGGCGCGATAAAAGCGAGCATATTTCGGTATATGCGCGGCGTATTACCCCGATTATTAAGCATATCAGCGACGGCGGTCATTGCGCTGTTATTCGGGTTGCTTGCCCTGTATTCATCGTTCGGGCGCAGGATAACAAGCCTTGCGTTTTGTTCGTCCGGCACGTCAAGAGAAGAAGCGGGACAGGTATGTATGCCCGTAAACGGCTGCTCCTTACGCAATCCGCGAAGGCGTGTTTCGATCTCATATTCCACATCGGATGGCGCGACTTGCTGGGCGCGATCCTCAGCGGTTTTGCGAAGTGTCGGGCGGTTATCGTACCAATAACGGTCGCCGGATGGATTTGTATATAAGAACGACAGCGAATTGCGGAGTGTGTTCAAAGCGTCATTGAATACGGCAATATTTTCTCCCGGCTGTACGACGCCGAGCCGTATACGTGAGCTTTCGATACCGCGCGTCGCCTGTTCGCGGCCCGCCGGTGCACTGCCGAGCATAATTGTCCGTGCCACGCGCCTTGCCGCAAGCTGCCTGCCGTATCTGCCGTTTTTATCTGTCTT
>WRDE01000262.1 GCA_009783605.1 Oscillospiraceae bacterium | reverse complement strand
TTCCAGCAGCGAGGACATGCCGAAGGTTATGCGCGGCATCGGCACCGCCATCGTCTCGACCAGCAAGGGCGTCATGACCGACCGTCAGGCCCGGGCCGAGAACGTCGGCGGCGAAGTCCTGGCGTTTATCTGGTAAGGGGGGCGGAAGAATATGTCGAGAATAGGAAGAAAAGCCATTCCGGTCCCGGCCGGCGTCGATTTCAAATTGGAGAACGGCGTCGCGACGGTAAAAGGACCCAAGGGTATCCTCACCCAGAATGTTCACCCGAACATGAGCGTGGCGTTGGAGGGGGCTGAGATCGCCGTTACCCGTCCGGACGACGGCAAGCAAAACCGTTCGCTCCACGGGCTGACCCGGACGCTGATCGCCAACATGGTGGAAGGCGTCACCAACGGCTTCAAAAAAGAGTTGGATATCAGCGGCGTCGGATACCGTGCCGCCAAGCAGGGGTCCGATTTGGTGATGAATCTGGGGTATTCCCATCAGGTCATCATGCCGGAGATCCCGGGGATCACCGTTGAGGTGCCGGCCCCCAACAAGATCGTCGTCAGCGGCCCGGATAAGCAGATGGTCGGCCAGTTCGCCGCTGAGGTGCGGGGCAAGCGCCCGCCGGAGCCGTATAAGGGCAAAGGCATCAAATACAGCACCGAGACGATCCGCCGCAAGGAAGGCAAAGCCGGCGCCAAAGGTAAGAAATAAAGGAGGAGTGAGACAATGATCAACCGTCAGGACAGCAACCTTTCCCGTCTGACCCGCCATAAACGTGTGCGGGGCAAGATCTCCGGCACCGCCGAGCGGCCGCGTTTGAATGTGTTTCGCTCCCTGTCCCACATCTACGCGCAGCTGATCGACGATGCGGCCGCCGTCACCTTAGTTTCCGCTTCCAGCGCCGAAAAAGGCTTCGGCCCCGGCGGCAACAAGGAAGCGGCCAAAAAGGTCGGCGCGGCCATCGCCAAACGCGCCGCCGAAAAGGGCATCACCGAAGTGGTGTTCGACCGCGGCGGCTATGTATACCACGGCAGGGTCCAGGCTCTCGCCGAAGGCGCCCGCGAGGGCGGCTTGAAATTCTAAAAGAGAGGGAGGAAACCGATATGGCAAGAATCGACGGATCCGTGCTGGATCTGAAAGAGCATTTGGTCTCGATCAACCGTGTTAGCAAAACGGTAAAAGGCGGACGTATCTTCAAGTTTTCGGCATTGGTAGTGGTCGGCGACGGCAACGGCACCGTTGGGTGCGGGCTGGGCAAAGCCGGCGAGGTACCCGACGCCATCCGCAAGGGTATTGAGGACGCGAAAAAGAATTTAGTTACCATCGCCATGAAGGGCAACACCATCCCTCATGAAGTGATCGGCGCTTTCGGCGCCGGCCGGGTGCTGCTGAAACCCGCCGCCCCCGGTACCGGCGTTATCGCCGGCGGCCCGGTCCGCGCGGTGATGGAAGCCGCCGGTATCCGGGATATCCGCACCAAAGCGCTGCGTTCCAACAACCCCTGCAACGTGGTCAGCGCCACGATGGACGGTCTGCTGCAGCTGAGGACATTGGAACAGGCGGCGGCCATGCGCGGCAGAAGCGCCAAAGAGTTATTAAGATAGGAGGCGGCAGAGATGGCAGAAAAGAAAACAACAGCAAAAGCGGCGGAAGCGGCTGAGGAAAAAGAAGTGAAAAAACCCGCGGCCAAAAAAGCGCCGGCAAAAAAAGCCGCCGCAGCGGAAGTTCCCGCCGCAGCGGAAACTCCTACCCCCGCGAAAGAGCCGAAGAAGGCGGCCGCCAAAAAGGCGAAACCCGCGCCCGAACCGGCTGAAACACCGGCTGCGGCCCCGGCTGAAACCGCAGTTGCGGTTGAAGAACCCCCCGCGGCTCCGAAAAAAGCGGCGCCGAAGAAGGAAGAAGCCGCCGAAGTGAAAGCGGCGGCGCCGAAAAAAGCGGTACCGCAGGCGGATCCCAACAAACCGGTCGCGATCAGGTTAGTCAAGAGCCTGATCGGCTCAAAAAAAGGCCAGGTCGCCACCGCCAAATCCCTCGGGCTGAGACGGATCGGCGATAAAGTATTCCAGCCGGACAACCCGGCGACCGCCGGCAAGGTGGCCAAAATCATCCATTTGGTTGAAGTAACCAGCTTAAATAACAAAGCGTGACGAAATTGACAAGGAGGTGCATTTATGAAGCTCCATGAATTGGCTCCGGCTCCCGGCTCAGTGAAGGAAAGCAAACGGATCGGCCGCGGTCACGGCTCCGGCCAGGGCAAAACCGCCGGTAAGGGACATAAGGGGCAGCACGCCCGCTCCGGACCCAACAAACGCGCCGGATTTGAAGGCGGCCAGATGCCGCTGCAGCGCCGTGTCCCGAAAAGAGGCTTCAACAATATCTTCGCCACCGAATACGCGATCGTCAATATCGGTGCGCTGAATGTATTTGATGACGGCGCGGTAGTGGATACCGCCGCGTTGAAACAAGCCGGAATCATCAAAAAACCGTTGGACGGCGTCAAGCTGCTCGGCAACGGGAATATAACAAAAAAGCTGACGGTACAGGCGGCCGCTTTCTCTGAGACGGCCAAAGCCAAAATCGAAGGCGCGGGCGGAAAGGCGGAGGTGATCTGATCATGTTGGAAACCTTCCGGAATGCTTGGAAAATCACCGATCTGCGTAAAAAGATCCTGTATACCATCTTTATCATCCTGATCTTCCGCCTCGGCTCCCGCGTGACCGTCCCCTTCGTGGACTATGAGATCCTGAAGAAAGCGGTCGACGAGAACAAGGACAGCATCATGGATTATCTGTCCATCATCTCCGGCGGCGGCTTCACCAACGCCAGTATCTTCGCCCTCGGCATTCAGCCATATATCAACTCGTCCATCATCATCCAGCTGCTGACGGTAGCCATCCCGGCGCTGGAGCGGATGCAGAAGGAAGGCGAGTCCGGCCGGAAGAAGATCGCCCAGATCACGAGGTTTGTCACCGTCGGGCTTGGGTTGATGCTCGGTATAGCCTACCAATTCCTGCTGCGGGGCTATAACGGGGAAAACACGCTGATTCCCGAAGCCCAGAGCGGCGGCTGGTCCTGGTTCGCCGGTATCACCATCGTCCTCTGTTTCACCGCCGGTTCGGCGCTGATGATGTGGTTAGGCGAGCAGATCAACGAGCGCGGTATCGGCAACGGTATCTCGATGCTGCTGTTCGCCGGCATTGTATCCCGGCTCCCCTCCGGAGCGATCTTCCTGTGGAATCTGTTCTATACCTCCGGCTTGAAGCCGCTGATAGACGGCAGCAGCGCGATACCCACCGAGCAGGCGATTCTGTATATGGTGCTGCCTTTTATCATCCTCATCCTGTTCGGCGCGATGATCGCCTTCATCGTCCACATCACCAACGCCGAGCGGCGGATCCCGGTGCAGTACGCCAAGCGGGTGGTGGGACGCAAGATGTATGGCGGCCAGAACACCTTTATCCCGATCAAGGTCAACATGTCCGGCGTCATGCCGATCATTCTGGCCTCCTCCATCATCCAGCTGCCGAACATTATCAAACGGCTGTTCGGTATGGACCCCGAAAACACCAGCTGGTTCTTCAACCTGTTCGCCTCCAGAAACTGGTTTTATGTATTCGCTTATTTCTTCATGATCATCGGCTTCGCTTTCTTCTATGTCACCATTCAGTATAACCCGATGGAAATGGCCAATAATCTCCGCAAAAACTCCGGCGCCATTCCCGGATACCGTCCCGGCAAACCCACCACCGACTATATCAAGCGGGTACTGAATAAGGTCACACTGATCGGCGCGCTGTTCCTCGGCCTGATCGCGCTGGCTCCGTCGCTGCTGGGCATGGTCGACCCGATCCTGGGCGGTATGAGCATCGGAGGTACCTCGATTATGATTGTAGTTGGCGTGGCATTAGAAACCACCCAGCAGATCGAGAGCCAGATGACCATGCGGCACTATAAGGGATTC
>WRDE01000261.1 GCA_009783605.1 Oscillospiraceae bacterium | reverse complement strand
GCGCGGACAATTTGATACCCGCTTACATTGGCTTGTTTACTCCAGCTTATCTTGGCCTGACCGGACGCCGCTTTGACCGCTTTCGCACCGGTAACTTTCAGCGGCTTTGGCTTGGCCGAAACTATCGAAGAGTACGCGCTGTATATCTTCTGGCCGTTAACGGTTTTGTATGCACGAATCTTGTAATAATACGTTTTGCCCGCCGTCAGGCCGGTGTTGGTGAAGCTGGTACCCGTGACGGTTTTGACCGCCTTATACGTTCCGCTCTTGGACGTTGCGCGGCGCACTTCATAGCCGTTTGCGCCCGAGACCGCTCCCCATGTGATCTTTACACTGGCGGCCGACATGACCTTGGTTTTGACTGAGGCTGGTTTTTGGGGTTTAACGGTTACCGCGCAGGTAGCGGTTTTGTTGCCGTCCTTTGTGGTGACGGTTATGGTGGCCTTGCCGGGTGCTTTGGCGGTTACCTTGCCGCTTGAATTTATCGTTGCCACGGCGGTATTGCCGGATTTCCAGGTTACGGCCTTGTTGGTGGCATTGGCGGGTGATACTGTGGCGGTGAGGGTTGTAGTGCCGCCGACGGTGAGGGTTTTGGATGACGCGTTGAGCTTGACCGAGGCAACCGGAGTGGACATGGTTTGGCCTTGATAGAAAGCTTGTATTGTAACTCCGCCGGCCGGTATCGTAACTCTGATTGTCGGGGCGGTATATCTCCTGATATTGCCGGTGCTGTCTTCTTTCACCTCAAAACCGGCAAAATACTGGCCTGTTTGAGGCTTTGCGGTGATGGTCTGAATCGTCCCGGCATAATAGTTGCCTGTCCACAGTGCCGGATCGGTCACGCCCAGGGTTCCGGTGTCGATAAGCATACCGTTGACTTCCAGCAGTCCTTTGGCCGGGTCGGTTTTGAAGGTGTTGGTGTACAGCGTCCTGAGTCCGAATTTGTTTCTCAGGTGAGTGTTCATGTACCCGGGGCGGTCGTTGGCGAAATCGATCATGTGGTTAACATACCCATTCCAGGTACCTATACCCGAATACTGATGAATCGTATTCCAACGGTGCTGGTGCTCGGGAATGGTCGCTCTTATCTCACCGGCCATTTTGTTGGTCTCGGCGATCAAAACCTCCGGCTTGAACTGGGTGTTCATCAGATCACAGAAGCGGTTAATAAATTTCGCCTTGAAATCCGGGTTGTTCAGCAGGGATTTTATCATGTTGGTCGACCATGGTTCATCGGTCATTCCCGTGCGGACATCGCCAAGACCCACCCGCAGCATGTTGTAATCAGCTCTCGCGTGCTCCCACCAGATGCCGTAGCAGATGTCCATATCGTAGAGGTTCCAGCGGAACCGCCCGTCACGCCCCGCAGGCTGGTTCAGGTCGACCGGCACCTTGCGCCGCCACAGGCTTTGGTTGTTGGCCGGCCAGTCACGGTTACACATATAAATATTGTAAATGAAATAATCAATATAGCTGTCGACATCCATATAGTTCTGAACTTTGGCGTAGTTTGTCGCGTTGGCCATGCTGTTGTAGACAATGTGGTTGTACATCTCCGTGTAGAAATTCCTGTCCGACTGATCCGCCGCCGCCTGCAGAGCCGGTACGTTGTTACAGGCCCAGCCCAGTCTCATCAATGCCACTTCGTCTTTTTTAATGCCGTAATGGTCTGAAAAAAAACTGTCCTCATAGCGCGGGCGGAGATAATACAGCCCCCAAAATTCGCCGTTGATAAAGGCAACGCACTGACGGCTGTCCTGATAATCAAAGTTCAGGCCTTTACCCAGCTTTTGGGCTATGCCATCGCGCATGAGCGCCTGATTGACGTCGTTTCCGCCGTTTCGCATCAGGATGGTCTCATAAGAAGTCACCGGCTTGCCGTTTATGTCCAGATCGGAACCTTGGAATATATCATAGTCAATTTTGGGCTTGGTGATATCATAGCTCTTTTTGGCATATATACGGAAGGATTTCTGCGGGCCCCAACGGGTCGATCCGCCGTTGATTCTTATGCCTACATCCTGCGCGATCACCCGGCTGCCGTCGGTCTCGAACATTTCCACATGAGCCGGTCGCTCCCAGGCGGAACCCTGTTGGTTAAAGTTATTATATATGTAAATGCCGCTGCTGCCGAACAGGTTGCTTTCAGGCGTGGTGAGGGATATAATCGGCAGACCCTCATAGCGGGTATCCATGTTGGGGTTGACAAAATAGGTGTTGCAGAATATGTCGCCCAGCGGAGTACCATTGGTCGCGAACGCTCTGGCCTTGATGGTGGTGCCTTTAAAAAGGTTACCCGGCCTTGTATAGGTGTTTCCATCGCTGACAATGTTGGTATAGGTCGCCAACTTGTTTGCTTCGCTTGTGCGGTCGGTTATGAAAATCGGAGAGACATACGGGGTTGAGCTTGCGGTCGGGTTGCTGCCGTCTCTAGTATAGCGTATAACCGCGCCGGGATATCCCGTTGTGATTGCCAGGCTTATAATTTGCTTGTACAGCCCGGCCGGAACCGAGAACACGACCTGCTCATCCCTGGGAATGATAATCGGCGGCTCGATATCCTCGCCCCACATACCATCGGCTAACGAGCGCGGTTTTACCTCGGCCAGCTTTGTGTTTGAAATCCCGCTGGAACGGTAATCCAGAGCCTCAAAGTCCACCGCGTTGCGGTCGGTGTCCGAGAAGCGTATGCGCCGCGCGGCTCTTTGCTTGGATATGCCCGTTGCCGGGTCTTTTCCCTCGAAGAAATCTACGACGTCATCCGGCGGGGTGTTGCGGGCGCCCAGCAGGTCGACCACGCCGTCCAGCGCGGTGGGTTTTGGCCGGGTCAGCAATTCATCGTTGTTGACCAGCGCGATCTTGAACGTATCATTGTCGATTTTCTGCTCCCAATGCAGATCAAACACACTGATATTATACCGGCTGAATTTGCCGTCTGCGGAATGCGCCCTCACCAGATAAGAATTGCGCGCCGGGATGGTTCCTTCAAGATCAACCTTTTTCCAGCTGACGCCGTTTTTTGTGTATTGCAGCGACCAGCCGTCCAGATCAACCGGGCTGTTGGTCGGATTGTACAGCTCAATGAACGAGTGCGAAATTGCTACGGGGTCGGCGGTGCTGTGCAATTTTGCATCGCGAGCGTAGGCCTGATTGATGATCAGATGCGGATACGGCACGGTCATATCTTCGGTGCCCCACGGGCCGTCGAAGGATGAGCGCGGACGCACCAGCTCCAGCACAGCGTCCGAAATCCCCGTGCTGCGGTAATCCAGCATCTCAAAATCGAACCAGTTGTCATCCGTGTCGGAGAAATTCACGCGCCGTATGGTTTTTTGCTTGGATATCGCCTCCGACGCCGGACCTCTGCCCTCATAAGCGTCGGTGCCTTCGCTGCCCACAAAGTCAATCACGCCCGGCAGTCCGGACGGGTCAACCACGCTCAGCGTGGCGGTACTGTTAACCAACGCGACCTTGAAGCAGTTGTTGCTGATCTGGCGGCCGACCCATTCCTGATCAAACTCGTTGATCTGATACCGGGTGCCGCTGTTTTCGCCCTCAGACGAAAAAGCCCGCACCAGAAACGAGCTTTTTGCGTTGATTACGCCCTCCAGCCGAAGCCGGTTCCAGCCGTCGCCGTCCTTGACGTACTGCAAAGACCAGCCGTTCAGGCTGACCGGATTGTCGGTCGGGTTGTACAACTCGATAAACGAGTGCGATATGGCCGCATCGGTGTTGTCGCTGCGGCCATAGACCTGGTTGATGATCACGTGATCCGCCGGAACCGCCGCAGTAGTCGGCAAAAGCGGAATCACCGTAAGTAACATCAGCAGGGTTAGGACAATGCTTAATATTCTTCTTTTCAATATGAAAACCTCCCCATAAATTGTTTTTTCATTCACAGCTAATTTTATCATATTATAACAAAGTTTTAGTTGCTTCTTGGAATAATTTGT
>WRDE01000260.1 GCA_009783605.1 Oscillospiraceae bacterium | reverse complement strand
GATGTTTTTTTATATGTCGATTACCGGATAAATCCTGTCATACTCCCCCGCCGCCGGCTCCTCAAACAGGCTGTCTAACCGGATGCGGGTTTGTTCCGGAATGATATACCGCCGCTGTCCGCTGGGTTCCGCCATCAGCCGGGCGTTGCGTTCCCGCAGCCACTGCAGCCGCTGGGCTTCTTCCGGGCGGCAGTATATCCAGGTCATCGGGATATTCTGTTCCCGGAAAAACCGCCGGGTTTGCTCCCGTTCCTCCCGCCGCCAGAAGCCGGAATCCAATATGGCCGATACGCCGGCCCCGACCAATTCCGCCGCGCGGCGCATCAGGTATTGCTTACAGCGGGTCTCATAATACTCGTGCCGTTCGCCGAGGCATTGGTCGAACAGGGTCAGCATCAGCTCATCGCAGGACAGAAGCAGAACCTTCGGTTCTGCAGCCTTCGGTTCTGCGCACACCGCGCCGGTTTCGCGGGCCAGCTTTTCGGCATAGTGGGTTTTTCCGGAGGCGATCCGGCCGATCAGCAGCGTTACTTCCGGCATCAGCTCAGGTATACCGGCGCCCGGGGCGATACAGATCCGCCCGTTCCAGCGCCATGACGATCGGCGGAATCAGCAGGATCTGCAGCGCGATGCCCGGCCAGCAGGAGAGGAAGATATCTGCGATAAAGACGTCGAGCAGGTAAGATTTGCCGTCCATCCCGAGCATCAGCACCATCGCGCCGCCAAAAACGGCGCGGCCGGTCAGCATCGCCAGCGGCAGCGTTATGTAAACATGGATCCGATTGCGTTGGTGGAATAATCCGCATACCAGCGCGTATACCGCCAGCTCCGCCGCCATCGCCGCCGCCGTCGGATACAGCTCCGGCCAGCCGGAGAGTAAAAAAGCGGCAAACGGCGCAACAATCCCTGTCAGCGCGCCGTAATACGGCCCAGCCAGCAAGCCGCAGAGCAGCACCGGGATATGCATGACAAGGGTAAATTTCCCGAACATTTTGATATGTCCAATCATCTGCGGCAGCACAATCGCCATCGCCAGACACATAGCGGCAGTCACCAACCGGATCCGCCGGTCCCGGTATTTCTCACGATGCCACAAGGCGGCAACACTCCCTTTTTAGTGATTAGTGAATTTAGTGATTGGTGGATAGTGGATAGTGGTCAGTGGTCAGTGTGTCCGCCCACGAATAGGTAAGGATTCATCGAAGCGCTGTTTGGGGCGGTTTTTCTTATTATACACGGTATTTTGGGAAAAAACAAGAAAAAATATTTAAAAAAGCAGGGCGCGAAATAACATCACGCCCTGCCATTCGCTTGACACCAACTAACTGCAGCCGTCACTAATCACTAATCACTATCCACTAATCACTAAATCTAATCCACTTCTTCTTTCGGCTCCAGCAAGCCGTATCCGCCGCCGTTGCGGTGGTAGACTACGTTGATCTCGTTGGTTTCCATGTTGCGGAACATGAAAAACTGGTGACCGATCATATTCATCTGCAGGATAGCTTCTTCGGGTTCCATCGGTTTGACGATGAAGCTCTTGGCGCGGACCACTTCAAAGACCGGTTCTTCCTCGGCGAGCACCGCCTCCTTGGAAAAGGCGTCTTTTTGCAGCCGTTTTTCCAATTTGGTCTTATGTTTGCGGATCTGCCGGATCAGCACGTCGTCGATCTTGTCCAACGCGTCGATGGCGTCCTGCTCGGTCACTTCGGCCCGGTAGAGCATCCCTTTGCTCCGCACCGTGGCTTCCACCCGCTGCAGATGCTGGATCTGGCTGACGGTAACGGTACAGGACGCCTCGTCCCCGAAATATTTGTCTAACTTGTTGAGTTTCTGCTCCGCCCGTTCAACAAAGGATGGACGCAGCGTCACCTTGCGTCCGGTTACGGTAATTCTCATACCTGACACTCCATTCTTTTTCATACTTTGGGGAGTTTCTTCCAATTCCCCTTATCTATAGTATACCGATTTCCGGCGCGGATTTCAAGTCGGATTCACGAATTTTTTATAAACAAAAACAAATTTTTTAAAAATTCCCGGCAGGCCACTTGACAACGGCGAATTTTTATTATATTCTATAGGACAGTTATGGGGGCGTAGCTCAGCTGGGAGAGCGTACGGTTCGCATCCGTAAGGTCGAGAGTTCGATCCTCTTCGTCTCCATTAACCAACACATTATAAAAAGAGCCATTCTGCGGAATGGCTCTTTTTGGTGCGTTTTAACACAATTTCGGGAAACCAATAACCAACACATCATAAAAAGCACCATTCCGCGGAATGGTGCTTTTTGGTTCGCTTTAACGCAATTTCGGGAAACCAATAACCAACACTTCATAAAAAGCACCATTCTGCGGAATGGTGCTTTTTGGTGCGCTTTAACGCAATTGCACAAACCAATTAGAACTTTTTTGAGTGGGCTACTTGACAACGGGGGATTTTTTGTATATATTTGTAGAGGCATTATGAGGGTCGGGTCCGCAGGGAATAATTTTACAGGGGAGGGTTTTTGATGCCGGATTATAAGGCTATGTATTATCATTTGGCGGGGCAGATGTCTATTGCCATTGAGGCGTTGGAGGGGCTTGTCGCTATTACTGAAAGGCTCAAAAAGGCACAGCAGATTACGGAAGATATGTTTATAAATGGCGACGAGGATATTCTTGATAATATTAATGAATAATTTTACAGGGGAGGGTTTTTCATGCCGGATTATAAGGCTATGTATTATCATTTGGCTGGACGGATGGCAACGGCCATTGATGTGCTGGAGGCGACTACCGGCGCGCTTGTTGTGATTACCGAAAAACTCAAACAGGCACAGCAGGGGACTGAGGATATGTTTATCAACGGCGACGGGGATATGCTGGACAATAATTTTGATGAAGCTACATAGCACGGCATTGACGCCATAGAAATCTATACCGCCCTGCGACCGCAACGGTTGCAGGGCGGTTATGTATTATTGGCATCTGCGTTTACAATCTGCGTTTACTTCTGGACAAATATATTGACAAACATTCACAGGACCTTTATACTATAGGTATTCGCTCAAAAAGGAGAGGAAAATATGGGAAATCGGGAGCTGGATTATAACGAATATATTGAAATAGCGGACGGCGTATATTGGGTGGGGTTTGCGGACAAAAATGCCGGTTTTCACTGCAAC
Source organism: Oscillospiraceae bacterium (assembly GCA_009783605.1). Lineage (GTDB taxonomy): Bacteria > Bacillota > Clostridia > Oscillospirales > Acutalibacteraceae > WRDE01. The sequence goes on along the minus strand of WRDE01000260.1, from coordinate 801 downwards.
CCGTATCTGATCACCGACCACGGCGAGGCGGTGCTGATCGACAGCGGCAGCCGGAACGATTTTAGTACCGTTATGCTGAAGATCATGCGCACCGGCACCGATCTCGGCAAGATCAAACGGCTGATATACCAGCATTATGATCCGGATCTGTGCGGAAATATCCCGCATATGGAAGCGCTGATCAATAACAAAGAGCTGAAAATCCTTTCGCATAAAGAGAACAATATCTTTATCGACTACTACTCGACCAAGACGTCAAAGGAATGCATCGAAGATCTGGGCTTCGTCTATCGGTTTTCCAGCGGACGGGAATTACATTTTATACGGACCCCGTTTGCCCATTCGGCCGGGAGCTTTGTCACCTATGACACCAAAACAAAGGTGCTGTTCAGCAGCGACCTCTTCGGCAGTTATGACGCGAACTGGAGCCTGTATTCATTGATCATTGGAAAATGCGGGGACTGCACGCCGCAAAACAGCTGCCCTGTTACCGAAAAGCCGTGCCAGATCACCAACATATGGAAGTTCCACAAGAGCGTCATGCCGTCTACCAAAGCGCTGCGTTTCGCGTTGAAGCAGATAGCCGGGTTAGATATCTCGATTATCGCGCCGCAGCACGGCAGCCTGCTCCACACCCCTGCCATACAGAAAATCGTCATAGACCGTCTGAACGCGTTTGACGGCATCGGTATTGATCAGTTTCTCGGGGAGAATGAGATATGATAAACCATAATGAAAAACTCACGGTGTTTGATTTGGGTCTGACGGCGGCGGCTGACGATGAACTGAGGCTGAGATTGG
>WRDE01000259.1 GCA_009783605.1 Oscillospiraceae bacterium | reverse complement strand
GGTCATCATATTCGCAGACGATACGGATAATTCTGTAATATTCCTTTGGCGTTGAATCTGAATCAAGAGCCATAGCCATATTCATCCCGATCGGCAGAATGGTTTTTACACCGACAGTATCAAGCGGCCTCGGGATACTTATAGACGGGTAGGCGATATTGCCGTTTACCATATAAATGTCGTACCATGTGACCGATAGCGGTATTGCCTCCGAAAACCGGAGTTCAAGCGTCCTTGGGCTTGCCGGGAACAAATTGCCGTTTTCTTTTTGCTCGGCGAAAGATTTTTCGATTTTTTCAAAATCCACGCCATCGTCTTTTGGCATAACATCCCCTTGAAATACAAATCCTTTTTCAAGAAAATCCATCTCAAGCTTTTCTGTGCTGATATTTACCGTACAGCTGTCATATGGCTCACACGGCCCTGTAGCAGGTTGCGCAGAACTGTTCAATAAAGTATCATCCTGCTGCCCTTTCTTCACCTCATCAGAAGAACAAGATGAGAGCATAAACAGCAAGAGTACAGTGAAAATCAAAGAAATCAAACGTTTCATAGTATTCGCTCCTACAAATTTTTTATTCAGCGTTTCCCTAAATCCTAAGGGATTAATCACTACGTCGGCGACGTATACACATTCAGCCAGGACAACACCGCGCCGAATGCTGACATGCCGAGTACCTCTAACGGGAGCAGAACGCTTTGGTTATAGAAGACGACCAACCCCGCGATCAGCAGGCCGAGGATGCCGAGCAGGATCTGGAATACGGTGATGCGGAGCGTCGCTCTCGCGGTGCGGTAAGCGGCCGCCAGCGAGGCGGCAATCCCTTCGGCGCGGCCGTTGGCGGCGAGAAGGGCCGGCATCGCGGGGACCGTTTTCGCCACCAACTTATCATAGACGCGACCGGCCGATACGTCCAGAACCTCCACATAATAGTCATCCAATTCAAAAATATCGCAGAGCATGGCCTGGGTGACATTGGGGTCAACGGTACGCACCAGCAGCGTGATATCGGCGCGGTTCAGCCGCTGCAGCGCTGTCCGGATCCGGGCGTCGGCTGTGTAACTGATAACAAACATCGCCGACAGCTCGCCGCCGACCGAGAGATACAGCAGTTTCCGGTTCCCTTTCCGGTAGCGGGCCTCAAAATCTCCGGACGGGGCGTCCACATTGTGGTTTTCCAACAGCTTCCGGTTGCCGACCAATACCCGCCGCCCGCCGACCCAGCCGGACAGCCCCATCTCCTGTTCGTAGATCAGGGTGTCCACCTCCTGCAGGATATCCGTCTTGTTCTCGATAACCCGCTTGAAGATACCGGTAAGCGGGCCGCCGGCCTGCAGCACCACCGCCGCCGCGTCGAGGATCGCCTGGTCGATCCGGGTTCCGGAAAAGGTTTTGATCCCATGCAGGATGACCGATTCGCTGGGGAACAGCTCGGCTATATCAATGACCACGCCGTTGGCGTCCTTGTACTGCTCCGAGGCCGTCTGCCCGATCATCATAGCGCCGCAGCGCAGGGCGCTTTTGGCGTTGCGCGACACCGGCAGCGCGGTGGTCATCACGGTAAACGCGGGAACAGCCAGCAGCAGAAAGCAGATAAACAGCGACAGCAGCCCCGCGATATCGGTAGGAATCGGCGCCAATTCGTTATACCAGGCCGATCCGGCACAGATCATCGCGGCGATCACCGCGGTCAGCGTATACCGGCCCATCAGTCGGTTTTTATTGGCGTTCAGATAGGAATATTTCATAAAACCGCTTAAAAATTCCGTCTCATGAAAACAGACGATCTGCGGCCGGCCCACAAAGGTACCGGCCCGGGCGATCTTTTCGGCGATATCGGGATTGGCGATGCTGTGCGCCGCGTATTTCCAGCTGTTATGCGACGCAAACCGGAAGTTGCGCCAGATCCGGTTGATGTTGCTTTTCCGGGCGGCGGCGGCGATAAATAAACTGAATCCGGCGGCGGCGGTATAGGAATCGGTCGGGGGGTCCTGCCGGGATGAAAAAATCTGCCCGAAGATATGGAAAAGCACAACGACCGCTATCAGCGCGACGCCGCTGTCGGTATTGGGCCGCAGCCAGAACAGCCCCTTCAGCCCTTCCAGAAGGGTGCGGCGCTGCAGCCCCATAACCGCCGTCAGCAGCACGGCGTTTATCAGCAGATACAGCACCGGATCGCCGGTTATTGTCTGGGCGTTGGGCTGAACAAGCGTAACAACGGTCAGCAACACCGTCAATACGCCGGTCACAAACAGATTGATCGCGCCGGCGCGGTAACGATACCGCAGCTCTTTGCGGACCATCTCGGTTTCGCTGTAGCTGTTGAAATCGTCGAGGACCTCCCGGTTTTTGCGGCCGGTTTCCGGCTCGGTTTCAAAAATATCCTCCGGGCCGCCGACCAATGGCTGTACGGTGCCGCCGCTCTTCCGGACTCCGGGCCGGTTGTTTAACCGGAATTTTTCAGCCTTTTTTCGCCGCGCTTCCTGCAGCCGTATCTCCCACTCCTCCGGAAATTCCGGAATATTTTCCTCGGGAATCGGAAAATCATCAAAGACAAGCTGTTCCTCTAACTCCAGATAAGGCGGCAACGGCAGCGGTTCCTCGACTAAGGTTTTCAGTTCCAATACTTTTGTGACCGCCTCCCGCTGCGGCGGGGTATATATCTTCACATTTTCTTCAGTTTTTATCTGCCGGTCAAGCGGAATCCGTTCTTCAGACGCGGGTGGTTTTTCAGGCGGAATCCGTCGCTCCGGCTGAGGAGACGGAAATATTTTTACCGGATGATCTTCCGCCGGCACGCGTGGCTGCCGCCGGACAGGCTGAGATTGTTTTTCAGGCCGAATCTGTTTTTCGGGCTGAATCTGTTTTTCGGGCTGAGATAGCTTTTCTGGATGAGCCCGCTGCTCTTTCCGTTCTTTCCACCCTTTCCACCCTGCCCATTCTTTTCCTGCTTTTTTATCTTTTTGCGCTTTTTCCGTATGCTGAATGGTTTGAACACTGGGGATTTCACGGGCTTTCTGACCGGTTTCGATCTGTTTGAAGGGATTTTCCGCTATCTCCGGACGCGGTATCGGTTTTTCCGTCTTTTCCGACTTATCCGGTTTTCCCGGCTTTTCTACTTTTTCCGCCGAAGGGGCCGCCGGCGCCGCTGTTTTTTCCCGCGACATGCCATCCGCGTCAGCACGGGTATTGCGTTCCATTCCGCTTTTTCTTTTATTTTCACGCTCCATCATCAATTCCGTTAAGATATCATCCACAGTCATTCTGTCCGGCGCCACCGTTTTCCAACCCCCTTTCTCCGTTTACTTTTGTATATATTTAATTTTTATTTGTAATTAGTATAATTATATCCTCCCCCGCAGGACTTCATAGATCAATATCCCGCAGGCGACCGAGGCGTTCAGCGAAGAAACCTGCCCCCTCATCGGCAGCGATACCAACCGGTCACACAGCTCCCGGTGGGTCCGGCCGATCCCCTTGCCCTCCGAGCCGACAATCAGCGCGGCCGGGCCGGAATAATCCACCGATTTCCAGCTCTCCCCCGCGGGATCCAATCCATATACCCACACGCCGCGTTTTTTCAATTCTTTTATACACGCCGACAGATTGACCTCTCTTACGACCGGCAGATGGACGGCGGCGCCGGCCGAAGCCTTATATACCGCCGGCGTCAGCGAAACCGCGCGGTGTTTGGGGATAACCACCCCGTGGCAGCCCGCGGCTTCGGCGGTGCGGATCACGGCGCCCAGATTATGCGGATCCTCCAGTTCATCGCAGATAATGATAAAAGGGGGTTCTCCCCTCTCCTGCGCCAGCGCGAACAGATCCTCGATCCCGGCGTAGGGTTTTTCCGCGACGAACGCGGCAATCCCCTGATGATGGTCTCCGCAGGCCTGGCTCATCTTCCGGGCATCCACTTCCTTGAGCAGAATCCCGCGCTCCCGGCATTGGGCGATCAGCGGGATCACGCTGCCCTGCCGCTCCCCGCG
>WRDE01000258.1 GCA_009783605.1 Oscillospiraceae bacterium | reverse complement strand
ATTTTTATCCCTTTGGGGACGGTGTACGTCCCTTTTCGTCCGGGAGGGTACGCGAACAGGGTAGTTCCCGCTTTATCGCACAGCACCCCGCCGATATCCGCGTATGCAGGGTTGTCGGCATCGACATGGATATTAAGAAGATTTTCGCAATAGGCGAATAAGATAGATGAAAAGGGGTATGAAGCATAGGTATCGATCTTTTTTATGCTGGCCGGTATGGTGACCGAAACAAGAGTGCGATTTCCGCTAAACGCGCCGACACCGATAGCGGTAACCGGTTTGCCGTCAAGGACTGTCGGGACGGTAACATGGATATCCTGCCCATAATATCCATGAATAGTGATTTCACTTTTTGAAATTTCATAAGCGTAATCGCCCCAAAAAAATGTATCAATAAATTCAAAATCGATCCCGTTTTCCAAAGCGTAAGCGTGGGCGGTGGAATTCTTATAACACCGGATAATGAGGTCGTCATGGCAGCCGGCGAAGACATTTTGGCCGAATTGGGTTTTCTTATTCAATATCTTCACCGTCTTCAACCCGGAACAACCCATAAACGCGCCGTGATCGATATCCTCCACATCATTGGGAATCGTTATTTCGGTCAGACCGGTGCAGCGATAAAAGGCGCCTGCGCCGATTTCTTCGAGGAACAGCGGCAGAATGATATCCGTGAGCCGGTCACAATGCGCGAAAGCAAAAAAATCGATGCTTCTCAAAAAATATCCAAAATCAACGGCCGCCAGATCGCAGCAATAGGCGAAAGCCATCGCGCCGACCGCCGTGATATCCTCCGGAATGATCAAGTTGGTGAGCCCCGCGTATCCGGCATAGGCGGCGCTGCCGATCTGCGGCTGCGTATCCGGCGCAATAAGCGTGCCCCCCGGGCCGTCATACCACCAAGGCAGGTTAAAATTATTGTCCTCTCCGGTAAATACCGGGTCGTCAGCCGGGAAAGAGGTGATCAATCCCAGGATATATTGCAGAATCAGCCGTGCGTCAACAACCTGCAGATATTCATTGCCGCTCACCCTGGCGGCGGTCATTTGATCTCCGTTCAGGTTAATTTTATCCACCAAAGCCTGCAAAACCAACAGCGCGTCCAACGGCTCAACCGTTCCGGAGCCGGACACATTGCCCAATATCTGCGGCTGTTTCAAGACCGGCAAGCCCTCCGGCGTATCCGCCGCGGCCGCCGTGATACCCCATCCGGTCAACATCGACAGCAGCAGCGCCGCCACGACAACTAAGGAAACGGTTTTCCTCTTCATGGTCATCCTCCTTTTTTGTTTGGTGATATAACCAGTATACAATGTGGAAGTTTCGCTGTCAATACTTGACAACTCCCCGGAAATCAAGTACAGTATATCCATAAATCCACCCTACAGGAGGCGCCGTTATGTATAAACGCCGGACCGCGTTCACCATTGTGATAGTACTATGCTTTACCCTGCTGGCCAGCTGCGGCGATCCCGCCGTCAGCTCCTCCGGCGAACCCGAATGGGTCCCGTCCGGGCCGGAACTGCCGGATATCACCCGGCTGCTCACCAAAGAGGAGGCGGGGGAGGCGGTCGGCGCCGCGCTGGGGGATCCGGAGGTCCAGGAATTCGGCGCCGCGATGAAATTTACCGACAGAAAAGGCCAGACCAGCGTCGATCTGCTGACCGAGGAGATGCAGCGGGGCAGCTTTGACGCCATCGCCGAAGCCTATGAGGACGCCGAGTCGATAGCGGATATCGGAGAAGCCGCCTTCTGGAGCGCCGATCAAAATGTGCTGCTGGTCTACCAAAAAGGATATGCGCTGCTGATCATCATAGACAAACGCGGCATGTCCTCCGCCGACCGCCTGCAAGCCAGCCGCCAACTGGCCGAGCTGGCGGCCGGGAGACTTTAACAATTCATAATTTCTAACCACTAATCACTAATCACTGACCACTGTAAAAAGGAAGAAGGGCTGTAACACCGTTGCCGATGATACAGCCCGTATCAAGTGCGTTATGTTTCGGTCCCGTAACCTCCTACTCCATAACCGCAGCTCAAGTACAAACTAAGGTCCTCTGTTATATAGTTTCGGAGAGAGCGGCGGAAAAAATGGGGGGGAGGGAAATAATTGAAAATTGAAAATTGATAATTGAAAATTATTGGCTGACGATGGCGATGAAGGAGAAATTGAAATGGCCCTTGATGGCGCGTTTTTATCTTGTTTGCGGGAAGAGCTTATTGGGGAATTGGTTGGGGGGCGGGTGGATAAGATTCATCAGCCCGGGCGGGAGGAATTGATTTTAACTATCCGCGGCGGGGGCGGAACCGCGCGGCTGTATATCTCCGCGCGGGGGAATTCGCCCCGGATCCATCTGACCGGCGAATCCCTTGAAAACCCCGCCGAGCCGCCTATGTTTTGTATGCTGCTGCGCAAAAAGCTGTCCGGCGGGCGGCTGGCCGGCATCCGGCAGGAGGGGCTGGAGCGGGTGCTCTGGTTGGATTTCGACTGCCTCAACGAATTCGGCGATCCGGTACGGCTGACGCTGGCCGCCGAGATTATCGGCCGCCACAGCAATATCATCCTGACCGGGCCGGACGGGGTTGTTATCGATTCCATCAAGCGCATTGACTGGGAATCGTCGCCGGTGCGGCCGGTATTGCCGGGGCTGCCATACAGCCCGCCGCCCCGGGACGCCGCCAAGCTGGATCTCACCGCCGTCAGCCCGGAGCAGGCGGCGGACGCGGTGCTGGCGGCCCGTTCCGCGCCGTTGGACAGGGCGCTGCTGGCGGCTGTCCACGGGCTGTCGCCGGCCATCTGCCGGGAGATCGCCCATCTGACCGCCCGGGGGCGGGAGCTGACCAATACCGAGCTGGGGGAGCAGGAAACCGCCCGGCTGCGGTCCGGCCTGGCCCGGATAAAAGCCGCCGTCGAAACCGGCCAACACCGGGTCCCCTATCTGCTGACCGATCGGTTGGGGGCGCCGCTGGAATTCTCCTTCCTGCCGCTCACCCAATACGGCCTGTCGGCGACCGGGCGGGAGCAGGACAGCTTTTCGGCGCTGTTGGACAAATTCTACGCCGAAAGGGACGCCGCCGAACGGCTGAAGCAACGGGGACAGGATCTGTCGCGGCTGCTGGCCAATCTGTCCGAACGGACCGCCCGCAAGCTGGAAAACCGCCGCGCCGATCTGGCGCAGTCGGGGAAACGGGAGGAAAAGCGGATCTTCGCCGATCTGATTACCGCCAACGCTTACGCCATCCCGAAAGGCGCGTCCTCCGCCGAATTGATCAACTATTTCGATCCCGACTGCGCCCCGATCCGGGTGCCGTTGGATCCGGCGCTGTCGGCGGCGGCCAACGCCCAGAAATATTACAAGGATTACCGCCGCGCCCAGACCGCCGAGCGGGTGCTGGCGGAGCAGATCGTCGCCGCCGAAGCCGAGGCGGCCTATATCGACTCGGTCGCCGACGCACTGTCCCGGGCGGGCGGCTCCCGGGAGTTGGATGAGCTGCGGACCGAGCTGGCCGGAGCCGGGTATCTGCGGCTGCCTGGCGGCAAAAAAAACAAACGAAAACCGCCGCCGTTAGGCCCGCTGACCTTCCGCTCAGACGACGGCTTCACGATTCTGGTGGGGCGCAGCAACCTGTGCAACGACCGGCTGACCTTAAAAACCGCCAAAGGCAGCGATATCTGGCTGCATGTAAAAAATATCCCCGGCTCTCACGTCGTCATCGCCGCCAACGGAGAAGCTCCGCCCGACAGAACGATAGAGCAGGCGGCAATACTGGCCGCCACCTATTCCAAAGCCGCCGGTTCCGCCCGGGTCCCGGTGGATTACACCCACATCCGCCACGTCCGCAAACCCCAGGCCGCCAAACCGGGCGCGGTCATCTACGACAACCATAAAACAGCCTACGTTGTGCCGGATAAGGCGCTGGCGGCGAGATTAGTGGATAGTGAATAGTGATTAGTAGTAAGTTTCTTCAATTGCTGAAGATCCGTTTCTCGCCACTAAT
>WRDE01000257.1 GCA_009783605.1 Oscillospiraceae bacterium | reverse complement strand
TTTGTTGAGGGGTTGATCAATATGATTATCGTCAGAACAAGGGATAAAGAGGATATAGACACAGGCAGCCTGATAGATGTGCTTGTTGAACTTGAAAAATTAAGACTGGAACTGGAATATAAGGATAGGGGATTAAAATGTTAAGTGTAATAAAGGATGTGAATACCTACGAACTCAAAGACGAATTATGGTGCGGAGCGCTCGATACACTGGAAGCAATCACGCATGATAATAAATCACAAGAATTGATGGATATACTACAAGAAATGTATCCCGAACCGGTAGACATCACGACCATAAACGATTTATTATGGTTCGATTCGGACTTTATTTTCGAGCAATTGAACATGATAGATGAAGTGGAAAAACCTTTCAATATGTAACGCCGGAAAGTAAAACACACAAACAAAAAATAGATAGAAATGGCTTGTCCGCACGGTTTTTGAGGGTTTTCTTAGGGGGGCTAATTATGGAGCTGGTGATATCGAAAAAATATCCCCGATTCCGGTACCATTCGGTATATACCCGGTTGAGGGCAAAGTTGATGATCGCCCGGATATTGGCTTCCAACGAAGCCGGCGGCCAGTCGGGGAAAATCTCGCTGGACGTAACATTTTTGATGTATACAAATCACCAAATTGCCGGGAAACGCCTGTTTATCCGTGTATATCAGCCGTTCTTCTTATCTCTCGCCCTCAAAGTGGCGTCCAATATCCGTTTTCGGAGGCGCAGGTTGACCGGCGTAACCTCTACCAGCTCATCCTCCGCGATAAAATCCAGACACTGCTCTAAGCTCAGATTGCGCGGCGGGGTCAGCTTCAGCGTCTCATCCGCGCCGGACGCCCGCATATTGGTGAGCTGCTTTTTTTTGCAGACATTGACCGCCATGTCCTCGCTTTTGGCGTTTTCGCCGACAATCATACCCGCGTACACCTGTACCCCCACGCCGATAAACAGGCTGCCCCTATCCTGCGCGTTAAACAGCCCGTAGGCGACCGAGGTCCCGGCTTCAAACGCCACCAGCGACCCGCGCAGCCGGCTTGTGATCTCCCCTTTATGCGGCGCGAAACAGTCAAACGCGTGATTCATGACCGCCGTGCCTTTGGTATCGGTCATCAGCTGGTTCCGGAAGCCGATCAGCCCGCGGGCGGGCACCTTGAATTCCACCCGTGTGTACCCTTGCGCCGCCGGCGCCATATTGACCATTTCGCCTTTCCGGGAGCCGATCCCCTCGATAACCACGCCGGTATACCCATCGGGGATATCAATGGTCAGATATTCTATCGGCTCATAGACCTCTCCATTCACCGTTTTGGTGATAACCCGCGGCTTGGAAACCTGGAATTCATATCCCTCGCGCCGTAGATTTTCGATCAGCACCGACAGATGCAGCTCTCCCCTGCCGGACACCACCCACGCGTCGGTGCCGTCGGTCTCCTCCACCCGTAAGCTGATATTGCTCTCCAGCTCCCGGAACAGCCGGTCCCGGATATGCCTGGATGTTAAGAATTTCCCCTCTTTTCCGGCGAACGGGCTGTTGTTGACGCTGAATGTCATCGACAAAACCGGCTCGTCAATCTCCACAAACGGGAGCGCTTCAGGGGCGTCCTGCGCACAGATCGTCTCGCCGATATTGATGTCGGTGATCCCGGATACCGCGATGATTTCGCCCACCGCCGCCTCCTGGACGCTCTCGCGTTTCAGGCCGGTATGCACGTATAGCTTGGACAATTTCGCGGCGGTGATATCGCCGTTTTGCCGGCATATGGATACCGGATTGTTCACTCTTACCGTACCGCGTTCCACCTTGCCTATTGCGATTCTGCCGGTATATTCATCATAATCTATGTTGGACACCAACATCTGAAACGGCGCGGTTTCATCCCCGGCCGGCCAGGGGATATAGCTTTTGATCAATTCATACAGCGGCGTCAGATCCGCGCCCGGCTGTTCCGGGCTCAAGGCGGCCCATCCGTCCCGCCCGGAGGTAAAGATGATCGGCGAATCCAGCTGACCGTCGGTGGCGTCCAAATCCAAAAACAGCTCCAGCACCTCGTCCACCACCTCATACGGGCGCGCGCCCGGCCGGTCGGCTTTATTGATCACCATGATGACCTTCAAATCCAGCGCCAGCGCCTTTTTCAGGACAAACCGCGTCTGCGGCATACAGCCCTCAAACGCGTCGATCAGCAGCAGCACCCCGTCCGACATCTTCAAACTGCGCTCCACCTCACCGCCGAAATCGGCGTGACCGGGGGTGTCTACGATATTTATTTTGATATCCTCATAACATAACGAGGTGTTTTTCGCCAATATCGTAATGCCGCGTTCTCGTTCCAGATCGTTGGAATCCATGACCCGTTCGGCGACCTTTTCGTTTTCCCGGAAGGTACCGCTCTGTTTCAGCATGGCGTCGACCAATGTCGTTTTGCCATGATCCACATGGGCGATAATCGCGATATTCCGGATGTTTTCTTTTGTATGCATGTATACCTCCGTTTACTCTTGATTCAAAGAACCGACTTTTGCTTTGGTCTTCTGATAGCCCAAAATCCCCAATATGGCGGATACGATAGCGCAGGAAAAAATGTTGATAAAATAACTCAAAAAGGACGGCTCGGTCCCGGCGTAAGCGTCCGCAAAATGACTGATGACCGGGCTGACGATCACCCCGAGCAAAAAGACCGAAACCGCCGATTTATACCATATGTTTATTTTTGTAAAGAGGAATAAAACATAGAGCATCCACCCGGAAATAATGCCCGCCACGGCGGACGGCAGCCCGAGCGGCAGGAACCAATCGCCGGCCGGTGTGATCGGCGCCAAAAAATATAAAAACGGCAGGACAGCAAGCGTCAACACGCAGGGGGCCAGAATTTTTCCGTACCTTTTAATCAGCAGCGGAGACAGGATGATCCAGCAAAACGGAATGGACAAAAGCGGATACGCCGCCCATGTGATCTGTTGATTTATCGCGATATCCACAATGAGGCAGGTCCCCATCGCGATAAAACAAGCCAAAGTGAAAAGCATAAAAATCAATTTTCGGCTCTTAATCATTGGTTATCCTCCTCCATATATAATCATGCCGTCCCTCACAGCTCGTTCAGCTGATCCAAAAGCTGATCCTCCAACAGCGGAAAACCGCTGTTTTTCAATTTTTCTAATGCCGCGTCCTGATCGCTCAGGCTCAGTATGACGATGGCGTCATAATCCCGGTGGCGGCTGGTGAACGCGTACATATATTCAATGGATATCTCCAATTTCTTCAGCTCCCGCAGCACCTTGTTGAGGCTGCCGGGCTGGTGCCCGATCGCCGCGGCGATCACGCCGGCGGTTTTGACCATAAACCCCTTTTCCTTCAACACCTCCAGCGCTTTCCCGGGGTCGGATACGATCATTCTGAGTATCCCGAAATCGGTGGTGTCGGCGATCGAGAGCGCGTGGAGGTTGATGTTGTTGTCGGCCAGACAGCCGGTGACCTCCACCATCCGCCCCGGCTTATTTTCGAGAAATACCGTGATTTGCTTAAACATAAAAAATCCTCCCTATTTACTGTTTCGCCTGTCGATGACCCGTTTGGCCTTGCCCTCGCTGCGGGGGATGCTTTTGGGTTCGACAAGGCGTATTCTGGCGCCGATCCCCAGCACGCTGTTGAGCTGGCCGCCGGCCCGCTTCTCGAATTCCTCGATCCCCTTCACGCTGTCCGAAAACATCGCGTCGGAAATCTCGATCTCCACCGTCAGCGTATCGGCGTTGTTCACCCGGTCGACCACGATCTGATAGTGCGGCTGTACCTCGCCGACGCTCAGCAGCGCCGCTTCGATCTGGGACGGGAAGACGTTGACCCCCCGGATAATCAGCATATCGTCGGTGCGGCCGGCCGGCTTGGACATCCGCACATGGGTGCGGCCGCAGCCGCATTTCTCATAGTTGAGGGTGCAGATATCCCGGGTCTTGTAGCGGATAAGCGGGATACCCTCCTTATTGATGGTGGTTATCA
>WRDE01000256.1 GCA_009783605.1 Oscillospiraceae bacterium | reverse complement strand
TTCTTTGACAGCGAAATGGATATCCTCTGGCGGGGCGTCGTATTCCTTGTTCTGGGCACCGTATTCTTGCTGGTGAATCTAAAAATTCTGGGCGTCAAAAAACGCCAAAAGGAGGTTGTGTCAGAATGAAAATCAAAGATATAAAAATAGACTTAAAAAAGCTTTTGCTCCCGGCGCTTATTCTGGTCATCATCGCGCAGTTGTGCGTGCCGGTCTACATGATGGCGGATCGGTATGACACACTCAAAAACGGGGAAGAGTATAAATTCAAAGTCCGCCCGGTTGACCCTTATGACGCTTTTCGCGGCAGATATGTTGATCTTTACTTAGGGCCGATGGATGGGGGCTATGGGAAATACGGCATTATCAAGGTCGACTCAAGCGGATTCGCGAAGGTCAAAACTATAACCAACCAAAAACCCAAAGATGGTGCGTATATTAAAAGCGGAAGCAATGACGATTGGTTTGAACTGCCGATAGACCGGTATTACATGGACGAAAAGCTCGCACCAAAGGCGGAAGAGCTTATGTGGAGCGGTGATGAGGCGAGAGAAGCCTATGTAACGGTTCGGGTCAAAAACGGAAAGCTGGTCGTATCGGGGTTATATGTTGACGGTCAGGCCATCGAGGACGTGATTAAAAACAGTTGAAACACCGGCATCAGCACGCCGCTCCTGTTAAAAAAACAGGGGCGGTTTTGCTGAATTTTTCCATAAAGAAACATTGTTTTTGGCAACTATGCTAGAATAATATGGGTGATTGTGGAATACATCGTTTCGCGGTCGCCTGAAAATAACAACAAGTTTAGGGGGATTCTGATGAAAAAAAGATTATTCAGCCTGATCCTGACCGTTTTGATGCTGATCACCATGCTGCCGCTTTCGCAGGCGGCACAGGCGGCGACCCTGCCCGGCCACCTGATCATCAATCAGGTTTACGGCCGCAGCGACAACGATGACGGCGCTGTTTCGCACTCGTTTATTGAGCTGTATAACCCTACCAATCTTTCGGTCAACCTGAGCGGCTGGTCGCTCCAGTACGTCAAGGACGGCGACAGCTGGAACCGCCTCAACCTGCAGGGCGTGATCCCGTCCCGGTGCTCGTTTTTGGTGCGGGCGTACAGCGTTGACAACGTAGGCACCGGGTACAACATCCCGGCCTATGATATGCTGTGGGATCGAAACATCAGCAACAATCAATTCAAGGTCGCGCTGCTGTCCACTACCACCCGGCTCGATGTCGTCGACCCGTCGGGAGTACCCGGCGTGGTTGATTTTGTGGGAACCGTCGGCTCCGACGCGTATCAGGGCTCCGGCCCCGCCCCGGGCATATCCAAGCAAAAAGCCGTGCGCCGGATCAATTTCTCCCACACGGGCGACAATTCCGCCGACTTTGAAATGCTGGATTACCGCACCGACCGTATGTCCTACGAACAGCTTGAAGCGGTCAGACCCCGCTCTCTGGCCGACGGCTCTTGGGGCGAGGATATCGAACCCGGCGAGGAGTGGCCGAGAGAACAGCAGGTCATTTTCTCGGTTCCGGCCGGGCTGTATAAGCAAACGGTCAATCTGGAGCTTTCAACGGCATACACAAACGGGATCGTGCGTTACACCACCAACGGCAGTATCCCGACTGCAAGCTCAACCCAATACACAACACCCATCGTGATCAACGACCGTTCAAACGATATGGAGGTGCTGGCGAGATTCACCAACATCGGCTGGGGCAACTACCAGCCTCCCTCCAACAGGATTTTCAAGGCCACCACCATCAGGGCGCGGGCGTTTTTGCCCAACGGAACCCCGCTCGGGGACGTTTTGACCAGCTCGTATTTTGTCAACCCCAACATGGACACCCGCTACGGAGGGTTGCCTATAGTTTCGCTGACCACCGACCAGAGCAATTTCTTCGACAACGCCCGGGGCATATACGTCAACAACAACTTTGAACAGCGCGGCTCCGACTGGGAACGCCCGATCCACATGGAAATGTTCGAGACAAACGGTGCGCGTGTGGTCAATCAGGACATGGGTGTGCGCATCAACGGCAACGCCACCCGCGGGATTCCGCAAAAATCCCTGCGGCTGTACGCCAAAAGCAAATATGACCCGCTCAATCCCAGCGTTGCTTATGACATCTTCCAGGGCAAAGATCTGGCGTGGGACGGCACCCCTGTTGAGAAGTATGACACGTTGATTCTGCGCAACTCCGGCAACGACAACCGCGAAAGCTTGTTCCGGGACGCTTTGGTTCAGAGATTGGCCAGAGACCTCAAGACGGATTATCAGGATGCCCGTCAGAGCGTTGTGTTCCTCAACGGCGAATTCTGGGGTATATATAACATCCGTCCGCGCCGGCAGGAAAGCTTTTTTGCCAACAGATACAAATGCAAGGAGTCTCTGGTGGCGCAACTGGAAATCGGCTACTGGGCCTGGGTCGCGACGGGGGACAACCTCGAAATCGTTGCGGGCGACCAGTCGGACAAGAACCTGTATGTGGAAATGCGCAATTTCATCAAAAACAACAGCATGACGATTCCGGCCAACTATCAAAAGGCTCAGGAATATCTGGATATCGATGCCTTTATTGACTATCATATCGTCCAGATGTACAGCTGCAACAAGGATTCCATGGGCAACAACGTCGGCATCTGGCGTTACAAAACCGACGGATATCAGCCCGACGCCCCCTACGGGCAGGACGGCCGGTTCCGCTGGTATCTGTTCGACACGGACATGACCTTCGGTTTTAATGACGACTATGATCCGGTTAACGACCACGCGGACGTGAATTACAACTTTTTCATAGTGCTTTTGGGCGAAAACCCCGATAAGTACTGGTTTAACGACACCGACTCAGCCATCAGCGGGGGGTTGTTTAAAAACATCGAATTCCGCAACAAATTCATCAACCGCTACTGCGACCTGATGAACACAACTTACAAGCCCGAAAACGTAATAGCGCAGATCGACGGCTTTGCAAACCCCATCCGCGCGTTTATGCCCGAACAGATCAACCGCTGGAGAGTTCCTTCCAGTACCAACTACTGGGAATCCCAAATCGGCATAATGAAGAGCTTTGCCGCCAACCGCCCGGGCATCACCCTCAACCACATCAAAAACCGCTACAGCTTCGCAGAGCCGCAAACCCTGAGCGTATCCGCCGATTCGGCCAGGGGTAGCATCAAGGTCAACGACCTCAAATGGCAAAGCGCATTTTCCGGCAAGTATTTTCCGGGTATGACCCAGACCATAACCGCGCAGGCCAAAACGGGCTACGTTTTCTCAAAATTCACGGTCAAAAACAACGCCACAAACCAGACGACGGAATACACAACTTCGGAAATCAACGTGACCATCGGCACGGCAGGCAACACCGTCGAAGCGATCTTTATCGAAGATACGCCGCAAATCCCGCCCGCGCCAACCGGCGTTACGGCGCAGCCCGACAACGGCAGCGCAACCGTTTCCTGGAACTCCACCCCCTGGACGCAGACCTACCGCGTGTGGGTTTCCGAGAATCCCGGCGGGCCGTATATCATCGCGGCCGACAATGTAACCGGCCTGAGCAGCACCGTAACCGGCCTTTCCAACGGTACGGCCTATTACTTCGTGGTAACCGCCGTGGGCGAGCTTGGTGAAAGCGAGGATTCGGCGCAGGTCAGCGTCACTCCGAATATTATTACAACGACCACCCGTCCTCCGACCACCACAACCACCCTGCCGCCCCTCCCTCCCGGCTGGTCTCTCCCGCCCGACACGGACATAATGATCGACTACAACTCCGGCAACCAGAGCAAGGGGCATGTCCAGTTGGGCAATTATCTGCGCGGCAACAACGGCATCTGGACTAATTACCGCAACGCGCAGGTCGACGGCATCGGCTATGACGTCAAACCCAACGATGCCGGCGGCACCGCAAGCATCAACAACGCAATCGGCCAGCTCCGGTTATCTCCCTCCATCAACAACGGCATGGGGCCAAGCAGCAGCTTTGTCAATTACGACGGCTG
>WRDE01000255.1 GCA_009783605.1 Oscillospiraceae bacterium | reverse complement strand
TGGCCCATATAATAGGCCATCTGCCATTCCTCGTCAAAATAGATCAATTCGTTCATCTTGACCAGATCAAACCGATCGCCGCACAGGAACAGGATGGAATTCCGGTCGGCGTCATACTCCTTATATTTGGCCGCCCGGGCGGGATTGGCCGCCGGATCAAAGAATTCAACCGAAATATTGCCGCCGGAGGCCAGGATACACTGATTGACCCCCTCATAAAACTGGCGGATCACGGTATCGATCTCCTCCATACCGGAATTGGGCGCGGTATACTCGGTCTCGGCCTGAAACGCGACAATCGTGACCTTCTCCTGCACCGACCGCGCCACCTCCTTGGCCTCCTCCGACAGGGTATAGACGTTGTCTTTATTCAAGTACAGCCGCAGCGGATAATACTCAAACAGGACGCCGGCCAGGATGTTGAACACCACCACCGCCGCCACTACGATCAACGTAGTTGCCAGCGAAACCGCGCCGAACCGAACCCGGCGGGAAACGCCTTTGTTTTTGGACGGTTCATCCTCCCGCTCGGCGGCAACAGCCGCAGCCGTCTCCGGCATGGCGCCGTCGTCCCCAAGATATTGATCCAATACCGGATCCAGCTCCTCAGCCGGTTCTCCGGCGGTATCCTCGGCGGTATCCTCGGCGGAAAGCTCTTCCTCGAAGAAATCCTCCGTAGCAATCTCGTCTTCCGGCCTGTTTTTATTGTTCTCAGCCATTATTTATCTCCATTCTGTCTGGGTTATATATTGGTAAAATGATGGTCTAACCGTAGGGGCGGGCTTTATGTCCGCCCAAGCACACAATTTATTGCCATCACGGGCGGACCCCTACGGTCTTATCTCACCATCTATATGGCGTTTGTGTATGGGTGAATCTACCGTTCCCGCAGTCAGTGCGTTAAAGCGCAGACAAACGCCGTCATATCAACTAATCCACATATACCATTCACAGCGGCGTTTGTGCATGGGTGAGTCTGCCGTTCCCGCAGTCAGTGCGTTAAAGCGCAGACAAACGCCGTCATATCAACTAATCCACACATACCATTTACAGCGGCGTTTGTGCATGGGTGAGTCCGCTAACCAACACATTTCAAAACGCCTGCGGGCGTTTTTATTTCGTTTTAACACAATTAAGCAAACCAATCAACTATTTCTCGCGTTCCCGCAGTCAATGCGTTATAGCGAAGACAAACGCCGTCATATCAACTAATCCACATATACCATTTACAGCGGCGTTTGTGCATGGGTGAGTCCTAATTCCAACGTCTGCTGTCTAACACCCGCACCGTCAAAAACAGGAACAGTCCCTGCAGCGACAGGAAAAACAGTACGCTGTCATACCGGATAATGCCGGCGGTGAAGGCGGTGAACCGCTGCTGGATCGACATGAAATTGACCGCCTTTTCCAAATAGACGTTGGCCGAAAAGATCGAGATCAGCTCGTCCTGCATGATCCAGAGGAAGGATATCCCGAAGGTGCCGAGGGCGGCGATGAACTGGCTCTCGGTCAGCGAAGACAGCAGTATCCCGATCGACGCCACCAATCCGCCCAGCATCAGCAGCCCGACAAAATTGCCGGTCAGCACCAACCAGTCCGGCGTCTCAATAAACGCGATCACCACCCCGTACACCATCGTGATCGAGATGGCGGCCATAAACACCAACATCGCCGCCAGAAACTTGCCGGCCACGATACTGACCAATTTTACCGGCGCGGTCAGCAGCGCCTGGTCGGTCTTCAGCCGCTTGTCGTCGGCAAAGGTGCGCATGGTCAGCACCGGCAGCACCACCCATAGCACGATAATCAGCAGGTTGGAGAACACCCCCCGCAGATCCGCCGCCTGTCCGTTCAGGTTATAGGTCATGAAAAACAGCCCGGCGAAGAAAAAGACAATCGCCAGCACAAAATAGCCCAACGGCGAGGTAAAATACGCTCGCAGCTCCCGCTTGAAAATGGCACTCATCCCGCCGCACCTCCTTTGCGGGCTTCCGCCCGCCTGTCCTTCTTTTTCCGTCCGGTGTCCGCAACCTGCTCGTTGGTCAGCTTGATAAAGACCTCCTCCAGCGACATCTCCATCGACCGCAGCCCCAGAAGCGGCCACTTCTTTTCGGCCAGCCGGCTGAATACATCCCGCCGGATATCCGTCCGCTCCCGCTGCTCCACCGCGTATTCATAGACGCCGGGCTCCTTCGCGCCGAGCGCCGCGACCCCGACCACGCCGCCGATACCGCGCAGCAGCTTGTTCACCTCGGTATCCGGTCCGGCCACCCGCACCAACAGCCGCCGGTCGGTGGAATGCAGCCGGGTCAGCTCGGCGGCGGGGGCGTCGGCGGCGATACGGCCCCGGTGGATCACCACCAACCGGTCGCAGACCGCCTCCACCTCCGGCAGGATATGGGAGCTCAAAATCACCGTATGCTTCTTGCCGAGACGCTTGATTAGCGTCCGGATCTCGATGATCTGGTTGGGGTCCAGCCCCACCGTCGGCTCGTCCAGAATCAGCACCGGCGGGTTGCCGATCAGCGCCTGGGCCAATCCCACCCGCTGGCGGTACCCCTTGGACAGATTCTTGATCAGCCGGCCGTATACCTCGACAATCTTTACCGTCTGGCAGATATCCGCGATATGCTCCGCCCGGGGCAGCCTGCACTTTTTCAGCTCATAGATAAACCCGAGATATTCCCGCACCGTCATATCCAAATAGAGCGGCGGCTGTTCCGGCAGATACCCGATGCTGGATTTCGCCTCATTCGGCTGGGTCAGCACGTCATAGCCGTTGATCGACACATTGCCGGCGCTGGCCGACAGATACCCAGTCAGGATATTCATCGTGGTGGTCTTGCCGGCGCCGTTGGGCCCGAGAAATCCCAATATCTCCCCTTCGCGCACCCGGAAGCTGATGCCATCCACCGCCAATTGGCTGCCATAACGCTTGGTCAGCTTCGCTACCTCAATCATTTCGGTTCACTTCCCTTTTTCAGTTGACAGTTTACAGTTGTCAGTGATCAGTTGTCAGTTGACAAATGACAGTTGTCAGCCTTCGATTTCAATATCAACTTATATTATAAGATATCTGTGAGGTATTTGTAAACAGGTTTTTAAAGTTTCAGCGGGAAACGCTGCCGTTTGGCGATTTGCACAAGATTGGATAGGTCGTTTTGTTGGTATTGCCGCATCAAAGAAGAATGGCGCGCAGCATCAGAGGGGCGCCGTCCGGCCAACCCCATAAACAGTTTCATCAGATCATAGTTTGGAATTTGCCATTTACAATTTGCAATTTAAAAATCCCCCTTGACCTCAACAACAATTTCCTCTATAATACTCTCGTATATGGTGCGCCGCAGCTGGCGCCTAACAAGGAATCCGGTTGGAATCCGGGACAGTTTACCGACTACTGTAATACGCTACGATTTATTCTCGCATAATTTATGCAGCCATTGGGGAATCTCCCTGAGAAGGCGAATGAACCGGTTTGATGCGTTAAGTCAGGAGACTTGCCATATATGCAGTTATTGAAAATAACTGGCACAGTCCCTTTTTCGGTGAGAAGGGTGTGTTACTGATTTTTTTCTGCTGATTTTTGCGGCGGAGTATTTTTGGTGTACACACAGGTCTTGCCGGCAGCGACGGCAAGGCCATTTTGTTTTAAAAAAGGAGAAGAAAAACCATGAAAAAATCTGTCTTAGCGCTCTTATCGCTCATTCTGCTCCTCTGCGCGGCCGCCGCGCCCGTCTCCGCATCTCTCCCCCCCATATTTCTGCGGGTGGAAGGCATCACCGGCAATCTGTGCAATAAATCGGGAACATGGTCAAACGATACCGATACGGCGGCAAAAGCGTTGGCTTATTTTGAAACGCTGCCGGGCGCCCCCGCCTTCACCGGCCTGGCCGACGGGTACATCACCGCCGTCAACGGCGAGGCCGCCGGCGCCTTCGGCGGCTGGGACGGCTGGAGCTTCCTCGTCAACGGCGAAATGCCGATGACCGGCATCGCCGACACGTCAATCGCTCCCG
>WRDE01000254.1 GCA_009783605.1 Oscillospiraceae bacterium | reverse complement strand
GGATGATCAAACGGTGCAACGATTTCGGGGCCGGCGGCGTCTGCGTCGCCGTCGGCGAACTGGCGGCCGGGTTGGAGATAAACTTGGACGCGGTGCCGAAAAAATATGAGGGGCTGAACGGCACCGAGCTGGCCATTTCCGAGTCGCAGGAGCGGATGGCGGTGGTGCTGGCGGCGGAGGATGTCCCCGCGTTTCTGGCGCTGGCGGAGGAGGAAAACTTAGAGGTGACGCCGGTCGCGGCTGTCACCGCCGAGGCGCGGGTGCGGATGAGCTGGCAAAACGACCGCATTGTGGATCTCGCCCGGTCGTTTTTGGATACCAACGGCGTGACCCAGACCGCCCGGGCGTTTATTCAGGCGCCGGATTCCCGGCGGGATTACCGCAGCACGGTACCGGCCGGGCTGACCGTCAAATCGCTGCCGGAAACCTTTTTGGAGAATCTGGCCCGGTTGGATACCGCCTGCCAGAAGGGGTTGGTGGAGCGGTTTGACGCCAGCATCGGCGCGGGCAGCGTCAATATGCCGTTCGCCGGGCGGTATCAGCTGACGCCGGAGGAGGGGATGGTGGCCAAGCTGCCGCTGACCGCAGGCGAAACCGACGACGCCACCGCCATGACCTTCGGCTTTGTCCCCGGCATCTCCCGCTGGAGCCCTTTCCACGGGGCGGCGTATGCCGTGACCCTGTCGCTGGCGCGGCTGGCGGCGATGGGAGCCGGTCCGCTGTCGGCCCGGCTGAGTTTTCAGGAATATTTCGAGCAGCTGCGGGAGGATCCGAAACGCTGGGGCAAACCGGCGGCGGCGCTGCTGGGCGGTTTTCTGGCCCAGACACAATTCGGCGTCCCCTCGATCGGCGGCAAGGATTCGATGTCCGGTTCCTTCCATGAACTGGATGTCCCGCCGACGTTGGTGAGCTTCGCGGTCGCCATGACCAAGGCCTCAGCCACCGGCTCGGCCGCGTTCAAAAAGGCGGGATCGTTGGTCGCCCTGCTGCCGCTTCCGGTTGAACCGGAAACTATGCTGCCGGATTGGGCCCGGACCCGGATATTGTTCGAGCAGGTGGCCAAACAGGTGCGCTCCGGTGATATCGCCGCCGCTTCGGTGGTGCGGGAGGGCGGCGCGGCCGCCGCCGTGGCGCGGATGTGCTTCGGCAACCGTATCGGGTTCACATTCCATGATGTGGACCGGCACACCCTGTTCGCGCCGCTGGCCGGTTCGTTGATGGTGGAGCTGCGGGAGGGCGATATGTGCCTCGCCGGATTACAATATCAGCTGCTCGGAACCACATCCGAGCAGCCGGCGGTGATTCTGGAGGGCGAACGGCTGTCGCTGGATCAATTGGCCGCCCAATGGATGCGCCCGTTAGAGCCGGTATTCCCGCAGGACGCGCCGGACGCGCCGATGATTGAGGTACCGCTCTATACCGACCGTTCGGCCGCCGCGCCGGCAATCAAAACCGCCCGGCCGCGGGTATTTATCCCGGTTTTTCCGGGGACCAACTGCGAGGTAGACTCCGCCCGGGCCTGGAGACGCGCCGGCGCGGAGGCGGAGATCGTGGTGGTGAAGAACAGCACCCCCGCCGCCATCGCCGAGACGCTCGAACGGTTTGAACAGGTCATCCGGCGCTCCCAGATACTGATGATCCCCGGCGGATTTTCCGGCGGCGACGAGCCCGACGGCTCCGGCAAATTTATCGCCGCCGTTTTCCGCTCCCCGCGGCTGTCCGAAGCGGTAGCCGACCTAATGGAACGCCGGGACGGGCTGATCTTGGGAATCTGCAACGGTTTTCAGGCGCTGATCAAGCTGGGGCTACTGCCCGGCGGCGAAATAAAGACGCTGAACCCGGAGGATCCGACGCTGACCTTCAACACGCTGGGACGGCATGTCAGCCGGATGGTGTATACCCGGGTCGCCTCGGTCAAATCCCCCTGGCTGGCCGGCTGCGAAGCGGGGGAGCAGCACACGGTGGCGGTATCCCACGGCGAAGGCCGGTTCCACGCCAATGAGGAATCCATCCGGGCCTTGATCGCCAACGGGCAGATCGCTTTCCAGTATGTGGATCCGCAGGGCCAGCCCAGCGGCGATATCCTCTGGAACCCCAACGGATCGGTGGCCGCCATCGAGGGGATCACCTCCCCCGACGGCCGGATCCTCGGCAAAATGGGCCACAGCGAACGCGCCGGCGAGAACATTTTCAAAAATGTGCCGGGAGAAAAGGACCAGAAGATATTCGTCAGCGGCGTGAGGTATTTTGAGTAAATGTACAATGTATAATGTACAATTTGCAGTGAAATTTTTATCTGCGTTATTCGGTATCCTCCCGCGTGGCGGGTTGCTGCTCGGGATACAGGAATACACTCAGTTTGCCGTTGGTTTCCACGATGCCGCACTGCACCAATTGTATGTCGAAGACATTCTGCTGCCGCAGCAGCGCATTTAAATTGTCAAGGGATATCCGCAGACGGCGCAGCATCCGCAGCTGGGGCTGGCCTTCATGAATGACCACCTGCGGCCGCCCGCCGATCAACGCCGCGGCTTTGGGGGATTTTACCATCAACAGCGAAAAGAGCAATTCCAGCACCACCAATACCGCCATCGGGATCAGCCCGAAAAGCAGCGGCGCGTCGTTGTCCTGCATCGGGATAGCGGCCAGATCGGCGATCAGCAGCGTCACCACCAATTCCGCCGGCTGGAGGTCGCCCAACTGGCGTTTACCCATGATCCGCATAGCGGCGACGATGCCGAGATAAAGGATAACGGTACGCCCCGCGATAACCAACACGATGTATTCACCCGTAATCAATAGTTTTATACTCATTATTCACTATTTACCATTCATTATTCATGAAATAACGGTAGACAACAGGACAACAGGTATGATATGATAAAAATCAGCATAATTGTGAATTATGAATTGTGAATTGTGAATTCTTACAAAGGGGGTTTTCTGCATGAGCGCATGGTGGAACGCGCTGGACACACTGCATCAGGTTTTTTATCTCATCGCCATCCCGTCCACAGTCATTTTGGTGCTGCAAACCATCCTGCTGATGTTCGGGCTGGGACACGGCAGCGACAGTGATCACGATTTTGACCACGATCACGACTTCGATCATGACCATGATTTTGACCACGACCATGATTTCGATCACGATCATGATTTCGACCACGATCATGATTTCGATCACGACCATGACATGGATCATGACCACGATCACAGCCATGACCGCGGCGCAAGTCACGGCCAGGGGGCCCAGCATACATTGGGGCTGCGGATGCTGACGCTGCGCGGCATTATCGCGTTTACCGCCATCTCCGGATGGACCGGGCTGGCGCTGCTGGATTTCGGTGTCGGCGAAGCCGTTTCGATTTCGGCGGCGATATTGGCCGGGCTGCTGGCGATGCTGTTGGTGGCGCTGTTTATGCGGTTCGCGGTGAACCTCCAGAGCGAGGGCAATCTGGAGCCGCAAAACGCTGTCGGAAAAACCGGCGAGGTATATGTTCCGATCCCCGCCGGCGGCCACGGCAAAATTACGCTGGTATTTCAAGAGCGGTTTACCGAGATGGACGCTACCTCCGCGCAGGCGTTAAAAACGGGTCAGACGGTGGTGGTGACCGCTGTCACCGCCAATAATACCCTGGTCGTCGAACCGCAGGAAACGGCGGTAAAAGACAAGATAGAAAAAGAAGAAAGTACGATAAAATAATTTACATAAAGGAGTTGTCATCATGTTCCAGAACATCCGTCCCCTTCTCGCTGAAATTCCGCCTACCGCGCTTTACGGCATTATCGTCGTTGTTATTCTGGCGTTTTCGCTGCTGTTGGTACTGCTGTCGCGGTACCGCCGCTGCCCGTCCGACAAGGTTATGGTCATCTACGGCCGGGTCGGCACCAATAAAGACGGTACCGCCCGTTCCTCCCGGTGCATCCACGGCGGCGCCGCTTTTATCTGGCCGATCGTGCAGGATTACAGCTATTTGGATCTGACCCCGATGTCGATCCCGGTGGATTTGAAGAACGCGCTGTCGCGGCAGAACATCCG
>WRDE01000253.1 GCA_009783605.1 Oscillospiraceae bacterium | reverse complement strand
GCGCAGTTGGTGTCGATGGCGGTGAGGGTACACCTGTTCCCATCCCGAACACAGAAGTTAAGCTCACTTGCGCTGACAATACTTGGCTGGTGACGGCCCGGGAAGATAAGTGGATGCCAACATAATGAAAAAGACAGTCCCAGCATTAGCTGGGGCTGCTTTTTTTGTGGGGGAGATGGGAAGGGAATGCTCTCATTGATTCTTCAACCGCCAAATAGTGCCGTTTGGTGAGGTGGCGAATCCATAATGCTCTCCCCAATTTTCTACTGTTTTTTCTTCTGTTAAATTCATATTCTTGTCAAATCTCTTAATTTTCATATCATTTCCCTGTTGTTCGAAAAATAGATATCCGTTATCGAAAACAACTTCCCCCATACCCATATGATCGAATTTATATGTCTCCGATTCAAAAACAGCATCCCAATTTGCATTGATCCGGACATATTTATAAGGATGGTCAAGATCAATATAAATTATCCCGTCATCAGAATCCGGCGGGGGAACCGATACATGCAATACAAATTCGTCCCCCTGTTGCCCCACAGTTCGGGGATGATCCATCAGCGGAATCTCTTTTTGCCGGACAATACGGCAGTTTTTATCAAATTCCATAAACGTAGCCGGTTGCATATTGACAACGATTTGCGGGGTGAAAATAAGGTTTCCCTCCGAAGTGGTTTTAAAAATATCCGGATGAAAATTCCGGCCGTCGCTCTCAAAGGGCAGTTCGTACGTGGATACATTGCGATCGGCATCAACATGCAGGATTACCGGTGTGCAACTCCCGTCCCAATCCGAATCAAAGATACCATCTTGAATATACGCTGCCGTTTGGATTAACGTATAAAAACCGCCCGCATTGTCAAGGGTTGAATAGCGGAAAGAATTCTCGCCGTAAGAATCAAAGGAAAGCTCCGGAAGGGTCAAACGCGAATCTTCTGCGATACCATTTGTATTGAGACGGATAAGGCGGATATCTTTTACGCTGTCTTCATAAAGCCCGAAAACATACAAACCATCAGCCTCATCCGGGAAAACCGGGTCGCTGGGACCCTGAACAATACGGCAGGACAGCGATTCACGCCATATTTCCTGTCCGTGTTGATCAATGCCGATAAACAAGTGATTTTCACCGTTCCAGTATTGATTGATAGATCCGATTGCGCATCCGCCGTTTGCCAGCGGAAAAAAGCTGAGCAACTGGGACTGTTTGGAAACGGGGAAAGTCCATTGCAAACCATTCCGGGTGTAATAATGGAGTGCTTTTGGAACGGTTGTGTTTTCTTCAACGACATAGGCAGCCGTGTCGGTTGCATAGCGAATATGAGAATCGCCTCGCGGGCTTTCCAAAAAAATAATATCCGACTCCAAGGGCTGCCCGGATGAGTTGTCCGGCTCATCACCGCCGCCCGACATCGGCAGCAGCAACAGCCCCGCCAGTACCCCCAGCACCATCGCCACCGACGCGGCCGCCGCCAGCGCTTTCTGCCATACCCTTCGCGGCGGCGCTTCGGCCTGCGGGGTGCCGGCTGCCGCCGACAGTTCTGTCACCCGCACCCACCGCCGTCTTTTGGTATCCACCGCCGCCGGATCAAATTCCTGCTCCGGGAGCTGCCCGGCAATCGCTTCCCAGCTGCGTTCCCGATATTCCCGGTCGATTTTATCGGATAAATCCCGGCATAAATTTTTTATTTTCATCCCTGTTCGCTCCTTATCCATACTCTCATTTTTTTGACCGCCGCCGCGTGTTTCCACGCGACAGTCGACAGCGGCAGCTTGAGAATTTTCCCGATCTGTGAAAAAGTCATGTCACACAGGTTATGTAAAACAAAAATTTCGCGGTCAACGGGTTCCAGCCTGTCCATGATTTGCTCCAAAAACACCTTATTCAGAATATTGTCTTCCAGATCGCTGTTATCGGAAACGTCATCCTCTATCGGCAGATCACCGGCATTTTGTTTCAGCGCGTCAATCGCCGCGTTTCTGGTGATGCCCATAATCCAGGTTTTTGGATTGTTTCCGAATCGGTAGGTATCGGC
Organism: Oscillospiraceae bacterium; assembly: GCA_009783605.1. Taxonomy (GTDB): domain Bacteria; phylum Bacillota; class Clostridia; order Oscillospirales; family Acutalibacteraceae; genus WRDE01. The sequence goes on along the minus strand of WRDE01000253.1, from coordinate 2,040 downwards.
ATGCAGCCAGATTTTGATAAACACATCCTGCGTGACGTCTTCCGCTTTTTGATAATCCCGTACCACCGTCAGCGCCAGCGCGAAAACCGCACTAAAATAAGCGGTATGCAAATTCTGCATCCCCGATACATCTCCGCCGATAATTTGTTTTAAGCACACTTCCGCATCCTTAACATCCATCAGACCGACTCCTTACCCTTCTATATCATAATACGGAATCATCATATCATTTTTCCAATGAAATTACAAATTTGGCGGAAATTTTTATATTTTTCTTTACTTTCGCAAGTCAATGTGTTAAAATATCCTCAACCAATTTGAAAGGCGGATGAACATGAATTCCAAAATCAAGGACAATAACACCGACTTTTTATTTAATGCCGTCCTGCAGCTGCAAAATCTGGAGGAGTGCTACCAGTTTTTTGAGGACCTGTGTACCGTTTCGGAGATCAAGGCGCTGTCTCAGCGGATCGCCGTCGCCAAGATGCTGCGGGACAAGCGGGTATACAGCGACATTGTCGCCGCTACCGGCGCTTCCACCGCCACCATCAGCCGGGTCAACCGTTCGCTCATCTATGGCTGCGACGCGTATGACATGGTTTTCGCCCGGTTAGAGAAGTGATGGCGGACGGATATGGCTTTTTCGCGTCTGTATATGACCGGCTGACCGGGGATGTGGATTATCCGGCCCGCGCGGCGTATATCTTGGCTTTATTTGAGAAGTTTGGAAGCCGTCCGGAGACGCTGTTAGATCTGGCCTGCGGCACCGGTTCGCTGTCAGTATTGCTGGCAGCGGAGGGCATTGACGTAACCGCGGTTGACGGTTCCGCGGAAATGCTGGTTCAGGCACAGGGGAAAGCGGCAGGACGGGAGATCTTGTTCCTGCAACAGGATATGCGGGAGCTGGATCTCTACGGCACGGTGCAGGGCGCTGTCTGTATGTTGGACAGCCTCAACCATATCACAAAAACCGCCGAACTGTCGGCGGTCTTTAACCGTTTGCGGTTATTTATCGAACCGGGCGGCCTGTTCATTTTTGACGTCAATACGCCGTATAAGCACCGGACGGTATTGGCCGACAGCCAGTTTGTGCTGGAGCAGCCGGACTTTCTCTGCGTCTGGCGCAACCGGTTATTGGCCAACAACGCCGATGTGCTGATACAATTGGATTTTTTCTATGAACAACCGGACAAAACGTATATGCGCCACACCGAAACCATCCGCGAACGGGCGTATTCCGAGGGGATGCTGCGCAGACTGCTGACCGCCGCGGGATTTTCGGTGGAAGCGGTTTACGGCGACATGTCCTGCGGCCCGCCCGGACAGGAAGAGGAACGGATGATCTTTGTGGCCAGAAGAAAGTAAGGAGTTTTTATGAGCGATATCACCACCATTTCGGTCGGCGCGCTGGGGACCAACTGTTATCTGATCACCGACGACGAAGGCACCGGCGTATTGATCGACCCTGGGGCCGAGCCGAAGAAGCTCGAGTCCATATTGAACCGGAAACAGGTTGCCCTGCGGGCAATTCTGCTGACCCATATCCATTTTGACCATCTGATGGCGGTTCCGGCCCTGTTGGAAAAACATCCGGTACCGCTGTATATTCCGGCCCTTGAACTGCCGGGGCTAAGCGACTCTCAGCGCAACGGCGGGTATCTGATCCGCCGTGAAATTTCGATACCGGCCGAAACCGCCGTGCCGGTGGAAGAAGGAACCCGCGTCACCACCGCCGGCCTGAGCTTTACCGTCTGGCATACGCCGGGGCATACCGCCGGCAGCTCCTGTTATCTGTTAGAGGGGGCAGATACCCTGTTTTCCGGGGACACGCTGTTTTACGAGGAGGTCGGCCGCACCGACCTGCCCACCGGCAGCTATCCGCAGATGCTGGAAACATTGCGCCGGCTGGCGGCCTGGCCCGGCGACCTGCGGGTGCTGCCCGGCCATGACCAGGAGACGACGCTGGAGCATGAACGGCGGCATAATCCGTATATGCGGGAAGCGGTGAAAGGGGGCTGAACCCATGAGGAAGCACTACAT
>WRDE01000252.1 GCA_009783605.1 Oscillospiraceae bacterium | reverse complement strand
GGGCCGTAAAAAATCAGGTTGGGGATCCGCCCGGACAGGATAATATTCCGCAGCGCGGCCCCCTCGCCCAGAAGATGCCGCTGTCCGACAATATCGTCCAAGGTTTGGGGCCGCATAAGCTCAGCCAGCGGGGTCGGCAATGTGGTCACCTTCTTTTCAGTTGACAGTTGACAGTTATTATATGTATATTTTACCTGTTTTCTTTGGGTTCGTCAACTGTGCGGTTTTTTTGCAGGGGAACGATATTTACTTTTTGAATAAATGCTGTTGCCCTGCTCTTTAATTGGTTTCCCAAAATTGTGTTAAATTGCAGAACAAAAATTATTCCCGTTTCGCGAAACGGGAATAATTTCTTGTGTATGTGTTGGTTAGCAGCATAAATAGAACAACCCGATGGTATTTCTTCCGCTGTGGACGGCGCAGTTGCAGCCTACGTGGGAAAATTGTATTTTCTTGAAATTGTGATATTTCCTGATGATTTTCACTATGTTTTCTTGCACGGCTTTATTGTATGTGGTATAGGCGACATACAGTATCTCCAGATCGGGATCGGGATATTTTTCAAAGGTCGCCCGGATATACGGCTCCAGCACCCGCGTCTGGCTGCCCCGGTATTTTTCGCGGACCACCATATGTCCGGTCTCATTCATATGGATCACCGGTTTTATCTTCAAAAAATTCGCCGCGTAATAGGTCATCCCGCTGCATCTGCCGCCTTTATACAGGCAATCCAGCGTCTCCAACAAAAAGGAGCCCTGTACCTTCGGGATTTTACGCTCGGCCAGCGCGGCAATTTTCGCGGCGTCGGTTTCCCCCTCCGCAATCAGCTTCAGCGCGTATTTCGCCAGCAGCGCGACCCCGTTTGACAGCCGGTGGGTATCCACGACATACACCTTGCCAGGGAAGTTTTTGGCGGCGATTTGGGCATGGGAGCAGATGGCGGAGATGCCGCTGGACGCGGCAAAATGAATCACCGTATGACCTTTTTCGACAAACTGCCCGAAAAATTCCGCATACAGCTCCGGACTTTTCGCCGCCGTCTGGGCGACCCGACCGGTCCGGTCCATAAACGCGAAAACATCCTCGGGAAACACATCATCCAAATCCGAATAACTCTTGCCGTCCATATTGATATAACAGGAAATGGTATCAATACCCAACGCCGCCAGCTCTTCCCCAGGCAGATCAATAATCCGGTCCGAAACAATTTTAATACTCAAAATTTTTCTCCTTATCGCCTATACGCTGAATCTCATTTGTGCAAATCATTATACATTATACATTAGATTTGCCTCACCCGAATCACCCCGTCGATCGCGCGGATCTTGTCTAAGGCCTCGTCCGGCGGGGCGTTTACCACATCCAATACCGTGTACGCGTATTCCTTCCTGCTCTTGTTGATCATCGTCTCGATGTTGATCCCTTCGGCCGACAGCACGCCGGAGGTCCGGCTCAGCATATGCGGGATATTGCGGTGGAGGACGCAGACCCGGTAGGCGGCGGTGCGGTGGGCGTCCACGTCGGGATAGTTGACCGAATTCCGGATGATGCCGTCGGTCAGATACGCGTCTAATTCATCCGCCGCCATCACCGCGCAGTTGTCCTCGCTCTCCTCGGTCGACGCGCCGAGATGCGGAATGGCGATGACGCCATCCATCCCCGCGGTGCGGTCGTTGGGGAAATCGGTGACATATTTCGCCACCTTGCCCGATTTCAGCGCCTGCTCCATATCCTCGTCGTTGACCAAGGTATCCCGGGCAAAATTCAGAATCACCACGCCGTCGCGCATCATCGCCAGCGTCTCTTTGTTGATCATATGTTTGGTATTGATCAGCGGATCGTCATGGACCACCAACGGCACATGGAGCGAGATGTAGTCGGAATTTTCGAAAATCTCCTTGTGGGTGACCACCTTTTTGATGTTGCGGTTCAGATTCCAGGCCGCGTCTACCGTGAGAAAGGAATCCTGGCCCAGCACCTGCATCCCCAGATGGGTCGCCATACCGGCCAGCGGCCCGCCGATGGCGCCCAACCCGATGATGCCGAGGGTCTTGCCCTTCAGCTCACACCCGCCGAACCGGGCTTTTTCCTTTTCGACTTTTTTGGCAATATCGGGTTCGCCCGCCGCGCTTTTGGCCCACGCGATACCGCCCACCACGTCCCGGGCGGCCAGCAGCATCCCGGCCAGCACCAATTCCTTGACCCCGTTGGCATTGGCCCCGGGTGTGTTGAACACCACAATGCCGGCTTCGCTGCATGTGTCGATCGGGATATTGTTGACCCCGGCGCCGGCCCTGGCGATAGCCAGCAGCTCGTCCGGCAGCGCCATATCGTGCATAACCGCCGACCGGACAATCACCCCGTCAGCCCCGGCGATATCGCCGCTGATACTATATTTCGCCCGATCCAACCGGTCGGTGCCGCAGGCGGCGATTTTGTTGAGTGTGCAGATCTTTTTCATGATTGGTTTGTCCTTTCTTTCGCGAATAGATATTAATATAGGAATCCTCCCACATAATCATTCATATGCCAATATTGACCATAAGAAAAAATTTGTGTTTCACCGTCTGAAAAAGTAACGGCGACTTCGCCAATTTTAATGGCGCTGACAATTTTACTGTAAAACTTTGTGTAACAATGCCTTTCCCCGGAAGAAGAACCGGTGCGCAGGGTTTCATCGTAATATATGTGATTAAAACAATAGCTTCCCATATCGTCTACATTGTATACTGCTTCGCCGTTTTTATCATAGTAGAAAATCCGTGTATCTATTCTCGTGATAGTTTTATCGCTAATATTTTTCAATTTGCATTTCACAAGAATCTCATTATCCCATTCCACTTCCCAATCAAACCACTGTATTTCCATCGATCTCTTCCCCACATAGAGGATGACCTCTGAACCGGCGTCCACTTCCCCTGAAGAGCTCTGCTCATAAACAATATTTTCTTCCGCATAGTCTATGTATTCGTACTTGACCGTCACCTTCAGGCCAAGATTCTCAAGCTTTGGCCGCGCATCTTCAATTTTTGTGTCAATTACATCCGGAACCACCGCGCTCGGTCCTTTGCTGACCATAACCGTAACTGTTTCGCCGGCAGCCGCTCGGGTCTCCCTGCATGATACCGCGCTGCCTTTCGGGATCAGCTGATTATACGCACGATTCACCTTCACATTAAATCCCATATCCTCCAACAACGTGACGGCTTGTTCCTCCGGCATATTTTTAATATCAGGAATATCCAGCGCGGTGCCCTTGCTCACCGTCAATGTTATGACAGAGCCGGGAGCTTCCTTATTGCCGGCTGTTTTATCCGCGGTTATAACGCTGCCGTTTTCTATATGATCGCTGTATTCATTTATGGTGCGGCACCCAAACCCGATGTCGGCAAGTAATTGTTCCGCTTCTTCCAGTGTTTTCCCGGATACCTCCGGCATGATCACCCATTTCCACCGGCTGACGATCAGATCGACTGTTTTTTCCCTGTCCCGGAAAAACCGGAAGCCGGATTCGTTCTGTTCATATATTACACCGACGTCATAATCGTCAGTATATGTCCCGGTTTTCAAGACATAGACAATCCCGCAGTCTGTCAATATGTCAACCGCTTCCTGCTTGGTTTTTCCGACCACGTCCGGAACCCGCCAATTCTGATATGCCCATACGCCGAATATGATCAGGATCACCATAAATATCGCCGCATTGGCAATAATAACCCCGCGTATGATCTTCTTTTTATCACGCATCCTGACCGCCGGGGCCGGCATATTGATAATCCTGCCGCAGTTGCCGCAAAATCCGTATTCCGATGGAACAACGGCACCGCAGCCGATGCAATACCGGTACGAAGCAGGTATGTACGGCGGCGCGGCAAACGCCTGATATTCCGGCATATATGCTTGTTGGTTGGATTTTGGCGGCTCTGCGGGCGGCGGCACCATATACGGGTACGGCGGCACCACAGGTAATTGTCGTTCCGGCGCAATCACCTGATTGCCGGATTCCGGTTGATCAGCGGGCGATGGTTCAGTAGGCAACGCTTCCGGCGGCACAATTGCTTCCGGACAGTCCTGTCGGTCCATACTGTATTC
>WRDE01000251.1 GCA_009783605.1 Oscillospiraceae bacterium | reverse complement strand
GATAGCCGGGATAGAAACGGGAATTATTGCCGTACCACCCTTCGATGAGGTAGCTGATCTCAAATTTTACGGCTTTTTCGCCGTCCAGAATATTCCCCATTTCATACAATGGAAAATACTTGTTATCCCCGCGGACCGCCCAGCAGTTATAGCCGCCCACCGTGGTGACAAACCCGGACAGCGGCAGATCCGGGTCAACATGGCTCATCTCCCCGAACCGCGCGTTGGTCAGGGTATAGACATCCGGTTTGACCGTCAGAAACGCGTTGGACGCCTTGAGCTTATCGACCGCTGCATCGATATGGTGCTGAGTCAGCACATAGGTCAGATCGGCCGGAAATCGAAGAGGGATGATGCGATTGCCGTCAAAACGGCTCGCGTACAGGGCTTTGGCCTCGGCGAGGGCTTCCTTGTAAGTCTCGGCACCGTCATAATACAGAGTTTTCAGCTCATTATTCCCGCCGCCGTCGTTGATCAAGCGGAGCAGCTCGCTCCAGTCCAACCTGCTGCCATAGACCGGCACCGCCCGATAAGTTACGCTGAGGATCACGACATACTGCTCCTCATATGTCGGCAGGTCCATCTCAGGGGACCAGTTTTGGCTGTGCCAGAGCATAAAATGGATCCCTTTATTGTCGTTTCCGAGGTACAGCTTAGTGGCCGCCAGATCGCCGCGCCACTGGAAAGTACAAGCGGTATCGACGTCACCGCCTGTTTCGCCCTGCAATCTGTCTCGCGAGACACCGTTGTCTCCGAAAACCTTGTTGTAACTGCCCGAGCCGGCTTCGGCGTTGACGCGGGTCTGGTCCTGTGTCTTTTTGCCGGGCCAATACCATTCGATATCTATGAATACAGCGTCGTCCTCCGCAAAGAGATCCGCCGGCGGCCGGAAGTAAAAGCCGTTGCCATGATAATACATTTTCAGCCCGGTCGCCGTTTCGGCACCCTCCGCGAGGTCGCTTTCAGGGATGGTAAAATGCGGTTCAACATAGTCGTCAAACGCAAAATACGCCCCGGCCGTATCCACCTCCGAACTGGTAAGCGCGTACCCGTCCGGATTGCCGGCGGTGAAATCCACCTTGATCCACGGCTCGTCCTCCGCCGCATCCATCGCCGGCAGTCCGGCCATCAATCCAAAAATCAGCGCCAGCGCCAGAAAATACCCGAATAATTGCTTACACATCATGATCACCTTTCCTTTAATTGTGAATTATACATCATAAATTGTGAATTGAAAAAAACGGCAGCATATCGCCGCCGTTCTCCATTTTATTCCTTCTTCTTGTTCAAAATCTCCACCAGCCCGATATATTCATCGTCTAATGTGCCGTCAAAGGTCCACTTCGGCCCTTTTTTGGTATCGATGGGCTTGCCGACGTCGAAGGGATCCTCGATCGGCCTCCCCGGCCGGTCGTCTTCGCCGGTATGTTTTCCCGGTACGTCGTCAAATCCGGTGGCGATGACGGTGACGAACATCTCGTCGTCTAACCGCTCGTCCAACGCCGCGCCCCAGATGATGTTGGCGTCGGGGTGGACCGCCTGGGAGATCATCGAAGACGCAATGTCCACGTCGTCCATGTCGATATCCACCGAAGCGGTGATGTTGATGATGACCCCACGGGCGCCGTTGATGGTGGTTTCCAACAGCGGGCTGACGATGGCGGCCCGCGCGGCGGTATCGGCTTTGTCTTTGCCGGTGCCGTGGCCGATACCCATATGTGCGTAACCCGCCGCCCGCATCACGGTACTGACGTCGGCGAAGTCGAGGTTGACCATCCCCGGCACCTTGATCAGCTGGGAGATACTCTGGACCCCCTGCCGCAGGATATCGTCGGCCATATCGAAGGCGTTGGCGAAGGTGATCTTCTGTTCCCCCATCATCTTCAGCCGTTCGTTGGGGATCACCACCAACGAATCCACAAATTCCTTCAGATTGGCAATACCGCTCTCGGCCTGCTCCATCCGCCGGCGCCCCTCAAAAGCGAAGGGCTTGGTCACAATCCCCACCGTCAAAATCCGCAGATCCCGGGCGATCTCGGCCACGATCGGCGCGGCGCCGGTACCGGTGCCGCCCCCCATGCCGGCGGTCAAAAACACCATATCGGTCCCTTTGAGCACCGCGGCGATCTCCTCCCGGCTCTCTTCGGCAGCCCGCTGCCCCAGCTCGGGATTGGCGCCGACCCCCATGCCGCGGGTCAGCTTTTCGCCGATCTGCAGCTTATGGGTCGCCTGCGAGCGGGATAAAGCCTGGAGATCGGTATTGATCGCCACAAACTCCACCCCCTGGATACCGGCGCGGACCATCCGGTCGACCGCGTTACCGCCGCCGCCCCCGACGCCTACCACCTTGATATGCACACCGTCAATAAAATCGTCGTCAAATTGAAAACCCATGCGCTGCGTCCCCCTGTTTTTACTTCTGTTTTATATACTCTTTGTATACTATTCGCTTTATTATACAACAAGCCGACTCGTTTCTTATGGCAATAAACCCATTTATACTATATCTTACCACATCCGGGAGCTATTTTCAACAAGTAACACGTCGAAAGGCCGGATTTTTTTACGTGTTTTTTATTCAGCCGGATTTTCCGGTTCCTGCTCCGGCTCTTTATCTATCTGGCGGGATTTATCCGGTGTAAAAAACGCGGCGTCGGCGGTTCCGCCAGCGGAATAGGCGGTGACGTTGAAGCGCCCCCGCACCGCCTCGCCCCGCTGGGCGATGATACCCGGCAATGCGCTGCTGAAGATGCCGAGCTTGCGGTTGAAATTGGTTTCGTCCCCCATCAAAATCAGGATCTGATTCTTCCAGGCCATTTTAATGTCAATCCGGTTGGTAATATCCACCTGGGCGATGCCGTCCACCTCATATTCGCCGCAGGCCGTCATCAGCTCGGTCAGCAGCTGGAAATCCCTATCCGCAACCGCCTGTTCGCCCGGAATAAGACTGACCGTTTCGGCGCCTTTGAAATAGAGTATCCGCAGCGGGCGGTCGCCGGTGACCGGTATCCGCTCGAGTACCTGGTTGTTGGTCCCCACCACCAACCAGACGTCATCATCGCCGAAAACGGCGCAAACCGGTTCGGTTTCGGTGACGGTGATGAGGACCCCGTTGTCGTCGACGGTATCCACCAGCACCCTTTCAATATAGGGAAAGGCCTCCAAAATCCGGTCGGCCGCTTCTTTTTTGTTGACGCTCCAGATATTCTGGCCGGGATAAATACGGCCGGCTTTGATAAGCGACCTGTCGGCATACCGGGTGTTCCCCTCAACCACAACCGCCCGGACCGAATTGGGGCCCCATTCCTCCTCCGGCACCGCAATACTGCCGGCCGGCGGCTGATACTCCTTTATCCGCAGAAAAGCATTCCGCATCAAAATCGCCGCCGCCGTCATAATCAAAACGGCCGCCAGCGTAATCAGCGCCCGCACCTGAATACTCCATTGCCTCCTCGGTTTTTCTGCCGGCACTTTTTCTGCCGGCGCCGGCTCCGCCGGACGGTCAGGATCATACATATTTTCGCTCCTATACTATAAATATCCGTGTCGTAATGAAAATGAACGGTATGGGTTGACTCTAATTCGCGTAAATAATTATGCGTTGTGAATTCTCTTTGCCTCCGCCCCAACCCCCGTCAGACACCCCACAAGATCCTGATATCCGCGGTCGAGATGGGCCAGCTCGCTGATTTCACTGACACCCTGGGCGGCCAGCGCGGCGACTACCAATGCCGCGCCGCCCCGCAGATCGGTACAGGCGACTTTGGCGCCGAAGAGTTGCGGCACCCCCTCGGCCACCGCGATCTGCCCCTCTACTTTAACCCTTGCGCCCATTTTTGTCAAATGGCTGACATAATTATAGCGGTTTTGGAATATATTTTCAATAAAAAGACTGGTTCCGTCGGCGACACAGGCCATCGCCATCATCGGCGCGGCGGCGTCGGTGGGAAAACCGGGATACGGCATCGTCCGCACCGCCCGTATCCGCCGCAGCCGCGGCGGCGCGCTGATCCGCAGCTCGCCGGTTCCCGCGGCGATACGGCAGCCGACCTCCTCGAACAGCGGCAGTACCGGCGCCAGATGCTCCGGCTC
>WRDE01000250.1 GCA_009783605.1 Oscillospiraceae bacterium | reverse complement strand
GCAACCGAAGTTGGTTTGAAGAGCCGTATGCGGGAAAACTGCACGTACGGTTCTGTGAGGGGCAGTAGGCAAGCCTTTCACGAGAATATCTCGAAAGGAGTGTCGAGACTGTCTACTCGACTAACGAAAATGAGTTTCAAACGGATTGGCATCCTTTTCATACTGCTGGCATTTTTAAGCGGCTGCACCCCGGACGGCGCCTCAACGCCCCCGGATTCTTCCGCCGCCGTGTCTCAATCAGATATCACCGAGGCTGCGGAACCGAGTCCCTCCGCGCTAACCGCGCCGACAACCCCGACCGCCCCCGCCGAACTGAACCCGCCGCCGTTATTACCGGGGGAGATGCTTTTACATGGAGACATGTCGGTAAATGAGATCGTAGAACAATATGGTCCGTATATCAGCGCGGATGTGTATGCAGATACATATGCGGACTTACCTGACCCCAAAATAGGATATACGATATATTTATATTACAAAAAAATGGAATTGGAATTATTTTATTTTGGTACTCCGATGTCATTTACCATTACCGAATCGGGTGATAGTTTTGAGGCCAAAGGGTATACGCTCTCCGAAAAGGACAAAAAAGCATTAGGATTTCAAGGAGAGATTACCATACAGGATCCTAATCTTCCTTTATTACGGGGAATCCAAATCGGTGATTCATTTGACAGCGTTAAAAGTAAATTTTTAGATTGCTCCGCCGATTATTTAGATATTGCAACTTCTTCTTTTTCAATTGTATATACGAGAGAAGATATGCCTTGGGATAGTTGGGGTTTAGATAATTTTAATTCAGATTTTAAGGCATACTATTCAAATGATTTCACTGAATATAATAGGAAGGGCATTGCTTTGTACGGCGAAGAAAGATTAGAATATTTTTCACCCGGTATTTATTCTTATTATTCCCGTGAAAGACCTGGAAGGACGTCTATGGAAGTAATTCGCTTTTATTTTAAAGACAAAAAATTGATTACCGTAACACAATCTTTTGGAAACAGTGAATAACCGCTCCAAAAAATCTAAACACATTTTAACATATTAGGAATGAGCAACTTTGAAAACTTCAACCCTTTTCTCCTCCCTTTCCGCCCTCGGCGTCAACTTCTACGCCGGGGTGCCGGATTCGCTGCTCCAGAACGCTATCAATCACATCGAAACCCATTACGGTGACCGCCATTGGGTGATGCCGAACGAGGGGTGCGCCGTTGCGGCGGCGGCCGGGCACGCGCTGGCGACCGGGCGGGTTCCCTGCGTTTATATGCAGAACAGCGGGCTGGGCAACGCGGTCAATCCGCTGGCGTCGCTGACCAACCCGGCGGTGTATGCTATTCCGATGGTGCTGCTGATCGGCTGGCGAGGAGAACCTTCGGTTTCCGGCGAGCCCACCGTTTCCGATGAGCCGCAGCACGCGTTTCAGGGGCAGGTTACCGAGGAGATGCTGCGGGTGATGGAGATACCGTATCTCGTCGTATCCGCCGGTATGACCGATATCGAGTTTACGGTGCAGTTCGCTTTTTTGGCGGCGCATTTGAAACAGGGGAAATCCGTCGCGCTGCTGTTCCGCAAGGGTTCCTTAGACAAAACACCCGCCCCGGAACGGCATAACCCGTATCCGATGGGGCGGGAGCAGGCGCTGGGGCATATTCTGGCCCGGCTCGGGCCGCGGGATATCGTGATCTCCTCCACCGGCAAGATCTCCCGGGAGCTGTTCGAGCTGCGGGAACAGGCCGGACAGGGCCACGAAAAAGATTTCCTCACCGTCGGCTCGATGGGCCACTGCTCCTCCATCGCGCTGGCCGTCGCCGCCGAAAAACCCGGCCGGCGGGTGGTCTGCATCGACGGGGACGGCGCGCTGCTGATGCACATGGGCGTCATGGCCATGATCGGCGCCCGCAAACCGGCCAATTTCCTGCATATCGTGTTAGACAACGCCGCCCATGAAACGGTGGGCGGCGCCCCGACGGTATCCGAAGCGGTGGATTTCTGCGTCGTGGCGAAGGGCTGCGGGTATGTGACCGCCGCCGATATTCAAAACCCCGAAGGCATTGGCGAGTTTTTCGAGGAATTGCCGCCGAAAGGCCCGCACTTTCTGCGGATTCGGGTGGCGCTGGGCGCGCGGGAGGATTTGGGGCGGCCGACCCGGACGCCGTTGGAGAATAAGGCGGATTTTATGGGCTTTTTGGGGTGAATGCTTTGCCGTTCCCGCACCCTTGCGGGAACGGCATTTTTGTGGTATGATAAAAACCAAATCCAACACAATTAAGCATTCAGCATTCAGAATTAAGCATTCATAAAGGGGTACACACCATGAAAACCGTCTACATGTGTTTCGCCGCCGACATGATTCATGCCGGGCATATCAACATCATCGACCGCGCCCGGGCGCTGGGGTCGATCACCGCCGGGATGCTGACCGACGAGGTGATCGTCGCCTATGACCGCTATACCGTGGTGCCGTTGGAGGACCGGGTGCGGATGTTAGGGAACATCAAGGGTATCGACCGGGTGATCGTCCAGCATGAGCTGTATTATGACAGCGTCCTGCGGGAATTGAAACCGGATTATGTGGTCCACGGCGACAACTGGAAAACCGGGGTGCTGGCCGGGGTGCGCGCCCGGGTGATCGAGGTGTTGGCCGAATGGGGCGGAGAATTGGTAGAGTTCCCCTATACCCATGACCCGTCGGTGGTGGCGTTAGAAAAATCCGTCGCCGCCCGGTTAGGCATCCCTGAGGTGCGCCGCCCGCGGCTGCGCCGGCTGCTGGCCTCCGGCAAGATCGTGAAGATCATGGAAGCCCACGACGGCCTGTCCGGCCTGATTGTCGAAAACACTGCCGTAGAGGCGGGGGACCGGCTCAAGAGCTTTGACGGTATGTGGCTGTCCAGCCTGTGTGATTCCACCATGAAGGGCAAGCCGGACATCGAGTTGGTGGACATGACCTCCCGGCTGCAGACGGTGGATGAGATCATGGAGGTCACCACCAAACCCATCATCTTCGACGGCGACACCGGCGGCCAGATCGAGCATTTCGCGTTCAACATCCGCACCTTAGAGCGGATCGGCGTGTCGGCGGTGATTATTGAGGACAAAATCGGGCTGAAGAAGAATTCCCTGTTCGGCACCGAGGTCCCCCAGCAGCAGGACAGTATCGAGAGCTTCTGCGAGAAGATCCACGCCGGAAAATCGGCGCTGCTGACCAAGGAATTTATGCTGATTGCCCGGATCGAGAGCCTGATTCTCGAACAGGGGATGGCCGACGCGCTGGAGCGAGCAGCTGCTTACGCAGCTGCGGGCGCCGACGGTATCATGATCCATTCCCGCCGCAAGCAACCCGACGAGATCTTTGAATTCTGCGAAAAATTCCGCCAAGCCGACCCGACCACCCCGTTGGTGGTGGTCCCCTCCACCTTCGCGTCGGTCACCGAGGAGGAATTCGCCGCCCGCGGCGTCAACATCGTCATCTATGCCAACCAACTCCTGCGCAGCGCTTTCCCGGCCATGCGGACCACAGCGGAGATGATACTCAAACACGGCCGCGCCCAGGAGGCCGACGCGGGGTGTATTTCGATTAAGGAAGTTATCAATTTGATACTGTAGTTGTCAGTGATTAGTGGATAGTGATTAGTGATTGTGAGATGGAACCAATAAATCTTAATCGCCGCAATCCTAATCACTAATCACTGACAACTGTATATACCTCCCATTGCATCGCACAAACTCCGGCAACGCCCCCAATTCCCGCATCCCGCTGCATTCATACAATCCCGCCAGAAACTGTTCCGGCGGGATATTTTTTGGGGTCAGGGAGACCCATTTGTTATATTCCCGTGGCAGCCAACCGTCGATCACATCCTCTGTGCCGCAGGGTACCGCGCTCACTGTGCCGCATGTCCCGCGCAGCGGCAGGCCTTGCAGCCCGTCCGGCGCCGCCAGCCAATCCACGCCGTGCAGCCGCCGCCGGTCGGCCCCGACCCGCAGCATCGCGCCGAAATGCTCCTGTGCCTGCCGGGCGGCCCCGGCATACCGGCCGGAATCGGTGACCACCCGCAGATCGGCGGCATAGGGAAGCAATGCCGTCGCCAG
>WRDE01000249.1 GCA_009783605.1 Oscillospiraceae bacterium | reverse complement strand
CGCTCAATAAGGCCGTACAGGACGCCACGGGGGAATCTATGGAGCCGGACAGTAACGGCAAGGAGGCCGAAACTTGAAAAAGTTAAAAATCTATCTGGACACTTCGGTAATCAGCTATCTCGACCAGCAGGACGCCCCGGATAAAATGGCGGACACCTTGAAGCTATGGGAACAAATACGGCTGGGGAAATATGAGGCCGTTATTTCCGATGTCGCGCTTGACGAGATTGCCCAATGTGACGAGCCTAAACGATCCGTTCTGGAGCGGTATCTGGCGGGCGTCCCGTTTACGGCAGTCGCCGTAAACATGGAAGCGCAGGATTTAGCCAAACAATTTATTGACAATCACGTATTGACAAATAAAAGCGTTGATGACTGCCGACATATAGCCTGTGCCATGCTGTACGGGTGCGATATGATCGTGTCATGGAATTTCAAGCATATCGTGAATTATCGGACGATACAGGGGGTAAAACTAATTTCAATTATGACTGGGTATGATGAAGTGGCTATCTATACTCCGACAATCTTAATAGGGGGAGATGATCCAAATGCGTGAGTTGCAGATAAGCCCCGCCTTTACCGTTGAAGACATTCACAAAGTGCGGGAATGGAATTATGAACGGCGAAAAGGCATGACCGACGAAGAAGTCATTGCCGATACCAGAAAAGGTGCCGATGCGGTCTTGAAAAGGATTGAGGCTTTGCGCCGGACCAGGGCTGCAAATTAAAAGGGGGTCGGTGGCTTACCGCCCCCTTGCAGTTGGTCGGGGTGCGATTTGAGCGACACCCTTTCACCCTCATGTGGGGTTAAAAGGCCAGTCGAAAATTGGACTGGCCAAAGGTGCCCCGATATCGGGTAACCTAATCAGTCAAAAATTCGGTCAATCTCGCGGCGGGAAATTCCGCCGATCTCGCGGCCGAATTTTGGGCTACGAGATCATCTCAAAATTGAGCCGATTGTATAGGGCAGCCGAAAATTCGGCAGTCGTGCCGAACTGTCCTCACCCCGTACAAAAAAGTACAGGTTCGCCAACCTACTCAAAATTGAGCAAGTTGCAGTATTTCGCGACCCAATTTTGGATGACGAGATTTTTATTGATTATCTAAAAATTCAACTGATCTCACTGGTCTATATTATTTGAGAGATTATTTCACGAGACCCACAAATTAAAACCGCCCTCAAAATGAGACTGGCGTACCGTCTTGTTGACACGGATTCGGACTTGCCGAATCCGAAAACTGCCCGGCGATAAAAATATAATTGAGCGGGTTACCATGACGGCGGCCCGCTCAATTTTTACCCTTTAATTTACCCTTTAGAGAATTTTATGCGGGTATATGCGTTTTCACTCACCCAACTATATAGAATAAATTCCGGAAAAATGGATGAAAATACAGCCTTTTTGAGACTTTTCAGCCACGATATTAACATATAACCGGGCGGACTGCGGCAGATGGGCGGTGCCTAATCTTTTTAGCTGCCGCTAATCCCCCAGCGGCTTTCCGTCGGTTGACAGCGTAACCACCTGCCACGGAAGAAACTTGCTGGATTGCTTCAAGGCCGTGACCGCGGCGTTTTCGATCCCGCCGCAGCAGGGCACCTCCATCCGCACTATCGTTACCGACTTGATATCGTTGTTCCTGATAATGGCGGTGAGCTTTTCGCTGTAATCCCCCTCATCTAATTTCGGACAGCCGATCAGGGTGATTTTGTTCTTCATAAACCGCCTGTGAAATTCGCCGCAGGCATAGGCGGCGCAGTCGGCTGCGACCAGCAGATTGGCGCCCGCGAAATAGGGCGCGTTTACCGGTACCAATTTGATCTGTACCGGCCATTGGCGCAGCTCGCTGACGGTGTGTGCGGGGGTATTCGCCTGTTCCGGCCCCGGGGAAACGATGGAACGGGCGTTGGTGCCGGGACAGCCGCAGGCAAGCGTTTCGGGGTCCGGTTTGCTGACTAGATTAGCCTTGACCGCGGCTTGGTCATAGGCCGCCGCCTCGCGCTCCTCGAAGGTGATGGCGCCGGTGGGGCAGACCGGCAGACAGTTTCCAAGCCCGTCGCAATAGTCGTCACGGATCAGCTTCGCCCTGCCGTCCACCATAGCGATGGCGCCCTCGTGGCAGGCTTCGGCGCACAGCCCGCAGCCGTTGCATTTTTCCCCGTCGATTTTGATGATTTGACGTATCATAATCATGACCTCCTTGACTTTGTGTTCTTATCATACTATACTGAGAAGGGACGATCCGTTGTATTTCCAACAAAAGAGGATGATATGAAGAAATATTTTGAAGTTTTGACAGCCTGTCCGCTTTTCGCGGATATTGCCGAAGCAGACATCCAAGCCCTGCTGCGCTGCCTGTCCGCGGCACAAAAGCGGTATGATAAAAACAGCTTCATATGGGGCGAGGGCGATACGGCTGAGAGCATCGGCATTGTGCTCGCCGGCGCCGTCCATGTTCTGCGCGAGGACTTTTGGGGCAGGCGCCATATCCTGACGCGGGTGGAAGCCGGCGGCTTGTTCGGCGAGGCTTTTGCTTATGCCGGCGCGGAAAAACTCCCCGTCAGTGTTATGGCTGCCGAGGAAACGGTCATAGTATTTGTGAATGGCAGGCGGATCGTGACGTCCTGCTCCTCCGCCTGTACCTTCCATGCCGGCCTGATCAAAAACCTGACATTGATTTTGGCGCGGCGGAATATGATGCTGACGCAAAAGTTGGAGCATATCACGCAGCCGACCACACGGGAAAAACTGCTGTCCTATCTATCCGCGCAGGCACGGATAGCGGGAAGCAGCGCATTCGACATCCCCTTCAACCGCGAGGAGCTGGCGGATTATCTGTCGGTAGAGCGCAGCGCCATGTCGGCGGAATTGTCAAAGATGCGCAGAGCCGGTTTGATGCGTTACCGGAAGAATCATTTTGAGCTGTTGAGATAGCTTTCTAACATACAAATATAAAGTATCAGTTTATTTTACAACAAACGTCAATACCACCCTATCCAGATTCCCGCCGTAATTGCCCGATCCTTCGATCCGCATGAACAGTTCCTGTTCCCCTGTTACCGATTCGTTCATGGTTGCCGTCAGCGCGGTGAAATTGTTCCAGCCGCCGGTGGAGGGACAGTTGGCTGTCGCGATCCCGACCCCGCCGGTGACGGCGGCGGTATATTTGTCCCGCTGGTTTTGATATTTCTGCTCGCCGCCGGTGTAGATATAGGGGGTGCGCGGGCCGGCGGTCATCCCGGTGTAGAACACATACTGCACCCCGCCGTCGGCGTGGCCGGCGTGGATGGTGATGTCGGTCAGGGCGGTCAGATCAAATTTGCCCAGATAGTACACGTCGCCGACGATGGTGTTGTCTAAGAATTTGCCGCTCATGGTCGCGCCGGTGTTGACCCAGACGCTGCCGCCGACATGGGTCTGTATCACCGCCCAGACATAATCCTCCATCTCGATGACCGTCTGTCCCGGGGTTTCGATCTTGTCCGCCACCGTCACCGAAGCCGCCGACCGGCTCACCACCGCGCCGTCGCGCACTTCGTATAAGTAATACAAGCCCGGTGTTTTCGGCGCGTTGATGGAGGTAAGCGATGCGGCGCGGGTCATCGTATCGTTCGCAATAAAAACTGTCGTATCAGCCGGAGCCAGCCAGAGCGTGACGCTCTCCCGGCAGTTGATCAGCGAGAATTGCCGGTCGCTTTGGACGACGACATCCCGGGGCAATGCCCGGTCGGCATTACTCGACGCCTGCCTGCTGTAGCTGTAGCGGAAATATTCGATATCCACAAACCCGTTGAGGGGTTGTGTCGCGCTGGTGACGGTGTTGTTGTAGGTGAAGATGCCGATCAGGTCGCCCCGGTAGTTGGCGGAAACTAACCGGTACCGGACGCCGATATCGGTATAGGTCTCGCCGCCGTCGGTGCTGTAGCAATAGGTGGCGATCCGGTCCAGGTCGACGATGGTTTTTAACAGAATGCTGTCAACCGTGATTTCCTGGTCGCCGATATATTTTTTGCCGTCCCGCATCTCGACCCGGATCAGCGAATGGTTGCTGCCGCTGTTGAAATGCGCCAATCCCGCTCGCTGGCCGTT
>WRDE01000248.1 GCA_009783605.1 Oscillospiraceae bacterium | reverse complement strand
CCGGGTGACCGACGGTCCCCGGAAGACGCCGATCACCCGGGTAGCAATCTTAAAATCGTTGAGGGTCTGCACCAAAATCCCCGCGTTGATGGTCTGTTCGCTCTCCACCCGGCCCAGATCCGCCTGCTTCGGCAGATCTAACAGCGTGACCGGCGGATACCGGTAGGCGCTTGTGCTCTCCTCCGGCAAGCTCGGTACAAATGGATCCCGGGCGGTCGGTTTTATCGGCGGGGGGTCGGTTTTGGCAATATCGCCGGGGTCGTCCGTTTCGGCCCCGGTTTTGCGGTTGAAATCCTTAGTCAGATCCCCGATGAAGGGTTCTTCCTCAGTATCCTCCTCCGCTTTTTTCCTCCGCCGCGTTTTTTCGTCCTCTAACGGCAGATCCCATCTGTTATACCCTTCGCCGAGGACGACGTTGATATGCTGTTTCTTTTTTTCTTCCCGCCGCTGGCCGGTTTCGGTCATCACCTCTTCAAACGTGTCACGGGTTTTGGCGACCGGCTTAAAAATGGCGCGGAAAAACCCGATCAGGGTGGTGCCGGTCACCAACATCAAAAAGACAAAAATCAGTAGTGAGAGAATAATTTTCGCGCCGGTGAGATCGAACAGCTTCACCAGCGGAAATCCAAACAAAAGGCCAATCGCCCCGCCGCTGCGCCATTCGCAGCCGGCCTTCCAGCTATTGGAAAGCGCGTCTAAAAACGGCAGGTCTTTATTATATTCGGTAATAAACAATTGGAAAGCGGCACAGATCATAAAGACCAATATCGTGCACAGCCAGAACCGGCCGCCGGATCGGCCGTTCTGAGCCGACCGGGAGTGTATGACCGAAATATACCCCAGCACTATCGGCACCAATGCCGCGCAGATACCGAACAAACCGAGTAATCCGTTGTGCAGCGCCTTCCAGAGGCTGCCGCCCTCGATCACGGCAAGGCAGAGGGTCAGTACGGCCAGGGCGAACAACAATACAGCGGTCACCTGCTGCCGGCCGCTGTTATCTTGACGGTCATGCCCGGCGGGTTTCGCCGGGTCCTGTTTTTTAGGCATGGGGGGGCCCTCCGGTGAGTTAGGAGTGGGGAGTCATAGCGGTTTGACTTTTGGTGCGGAATACGGGTCAAGTTAATATGGTCATACCGTCGCGACCTGCGCGAACTGTTGCGACCTGCGCAACCCGCGCGGAGATATACAAAAAAGATATTTCACACGATTTGTCTAACTGCTATAATATGAAGTATGGTACAACACTTTGCCGTTGCTGTCAAGATAAAATGGGACGATATGTTTATCATCAACAAATTAGAGCGGCCCGCACAGAGCCGCCCATAATTATGCATTAAGCATTATGAATTGGTCTAAGCCAGCCCCCGCAGCTTTTTGCTCAGTACGTCGCTGTTGGACGCGTGGTGCATCGCGGTGCGTTCGGTGATACGGCCGGTGCGGACCAGCTCAGACAGGCTGGTATCCATCGTGATCATCCCCTCGGCGGCGGAGGATTGGATAACGGTATCAATCTGGTGGACCTTGCCCTCCCGGATCATGTTCCGGATGGCGTTGTTGGCGATCATAATCTCAAAAGCCGGCGCGATCCTGCCGTCGGCGGTGGGGACCAATTGCTGGGAGATGACGGCCTGGAGCACCATCGACAGCTGGACCCGGATCTGATGCTGCTGATTGCTGGGGAAGACGTCAACGATCCGGTCGATGGTGTTGGCGGCGCCGATGGTGTGCAGCGTCGAAATGACCAGGTGTCCGGTTTCAGCCGCCGTCATCGCCACCTGGATCGTCTCCAGATCCCGCATCTCGCCGACTAAGATCACATCGGGGGACTGCCGCAGCGCCGCCCGCAGCGCTTTGACATAGCTCTCGGTATCGCTCTCGATCTCCCGCTGGCTGACGATGCTCCGTTTGTGGCGGTGCAGGTATTCCAGCGGGTCCTCAAGGGTGATGATATGGGCCTGGCGGGTGGCGTTGATCCGGTCGATGATGCAGGCCAATGTCGTGGATTTGCCGCTGCCGGCCGGGCCGGTGGCCAGGATCATCCCTTTGGTTTTATCGGAAAGCTTCAGAACCGATTCCGGCAGCCCGAGCTTCTGGGGATCCGGCATTTCCAAGTTGACCACCCGGATAACGGCGGCGAAGGATCCGCGCTGTTTATAGGCGCTCACCCGGAACCGGGAGACGCCGGGGAGCGAGAAGGAGAAATCGTCGTCGCCGGTGGTGTTGAGAATCCGCATATCCCGGCCTTCGGCGCTGGCGTAGATGCCGCTGAGATATTCGCTGCAGAGCATGGTGCTGACCTTTTCGGTCCCCAACGGTACCATCCGCCCCTGTATCTTATAGGTCACCGGCAGCCCGGTGATGATAAACACGTCCGAAGCGCCGTTTTGTACCGCGTGAGTCATCAATTGCGCCAGATTCATGTATCCCGCTCCCTTTTTATAGAGTTCAAAGCTTTGAAATTCTTCCTGCTACAGCAAATTGAGTATATCGCCCGGATATTCCAGTTCGTTGCTGTTTCTCGCCTGCCATTTGATCTTGGTGAAGGTTATGCCGTTTTCCTTCCGCTCCACCAACAGCGAAACCTGCAATTCGGAGTCGTCGTTGATGGCTACCGCATAGGAGACGATGGCGGCATCCGTCTCATTTTCCTCCGGCAGGGAGAATGTCCAGCGTTTATCCGCCGTCAGCGCTTTTTCTAACCGTTGATTAAAATCTTGGGAGCCGTCCGCTTCCCAGTCATAATACACGCGCCAGCCGAGGATAAAAACCTCGCCGTACAGTTCTTCGGCTTCGGCATCGGCCGCGTAATATTGTTTGGTGTATTCCGCCGCGCCGGCACTCAGCTTCCGGTCGGCATTGGCCGATACCACCGACAGGGTGGCGAACGCCGTCAGCGCGATGATGATAAAGATCATGATCAGCGACGGAGCGCCCACCGCGCCGCGGAAGCCGCCTTTATTTTTTGCCGTTCCCATAGCTGTCGGTTCACCTCATTCCTCGATAAAATGCCGGATCTCCAGCTCATATAACGGCTGTTTCCGGCCGTCCTCCCGCGCCTCGATGATCAACTGCGCCAGCCCGTCCTTCTCGGAACGGGTTCCGGATATCTCATAATAGGGCTTTTCCTCATCGCTGGCGATCCGGTCCCAGTCAATGGAAAACGGCATGATTAAGCGGCCGTCTTCATCTACCGTGATCTCTAACAGCCGTGCGGTCCGCTCGATATCGCCGTCGCAAACCTTAAAGGTTTCCGCCATCGAAGTGGCATAGGTCACCGCCTGGGTGATGGCCACATTGTCCTTGCTGACCAAATAGGCTTTGGTAAACAGCTTCATGCAGACCGCGCTGGCAAAGGAAAAAAACACCGTCACAAAGATCATTTCGATCAGGAACAGGCTGGATTTTGACCGTGTTTTTCCCGCCGTTTTGGAGGCAGGATTATGATAGAGGTTTTTCATGCCGGTATTCGGTTCCATACGCCATACCTTTCTAGCATAAACGCCCGCTTAGTTACATTTCAAACCAAACAGCAATTCGGTTTTTTGGGACTGTGAATCGGTATAACACAGCCGGATCATCCGGCTGTGCTCTCCTGCGGCGGATTCCATCTGAAAAGTAAAATCCCCGGCGGCAAACAGCCTGCTCCCGGCCTTCAGCTCCGGCGGAATGGCGGCGCTTCTGGTCAGCTCCTGGACATAGCCGTCATGGAAAAAGATATATGTGCACAGGGTATAATCGCCGAACTGCTCGGTCATCACGATCGCCGGCCGGCCCTCCACATCTCCGCTGGACAGAGCGCCGGCCCGGTCATTCTGGCGGATCTTGTTGATGACATAGTTGATTGAGGTACGGTTTTCGGTGTTGACCTTCATCGACTTGACGATATTTTTATACACGCCGACGCCGGATACCACCACAAACAGCGAACAGATGGTAAACACGACGAACAGCATGATGATAAACAATGTATCAACCACATGCTTGCGGCCTGAGCCTAAAGCTGCCATGATGATCTCCCCCTATTCGCTGCCGCCGGTATTAAAAACCGGCGGTACATCCGGCCCCGGCTGCCGCAGCCACACATCCATTCTCGGCAGCAAATTT
>WRDE01000247.1 GCA_009783605.1 Oscillospiraceae bacterium | reverse complement strand
GCCGGCGGTTATCGCAACAATCTGCGGGCGTTGGAAATATTGGTAAACGAGGGGCCGGAGGATGTCTTGCGGCTGATGAAGGAATTGCAGGTTGATTTTGACCGGGACGGGGAAACCGACAGCCTTTCGATGACATTGGAGGGCGGCCATTCCCGGCGGCGGGTCCTGCATCATAAGGATTCCACCGGCCGGGAGATCATAGAAAAACTGCGTACAGCGGTTTTAGGGCGTCCCAATGTTTCGGTTTATGACAACACTATGCTGGCAACGCTAACGCCGGCCAAAAATGGTTTTTGTTCTGGTATATTAATTAATAGTATATATCAACAGATATTTATATCCTATATAATACTCTGTACCGGCGGCATCGGCCGGGTATATGCCCATACCACCAACGCAGCTATCGCCACCGGCGATGGTATCACACTGGCTTATGAATTGGGCGCCCGGCTCAAGCATCTCAGCTGGGTACAGTTCCACCCCACCGCTTTCGCCGCTTCTCAAGGGCGTGAGCGCTTTCTCATCACCGAAGCGGTGCGCGGCGAAGGCGCCTTGCTGTTAAACTGCCGTGGTGAACGGTTTATGGAACGGTATGACAGCCGCGGCGAATTGGCCCCCAGAGATGTGGTTTCACAGGCGATCATCAGGGAATCCCGCCGTTTATTACTTGAAGGCGAAGCCGGACATGACCGGTTCTGGTTAGATATCCGCCATAGAGGCGCAGAATTTATTAAAAACCGGTTCCCGGCCATTTACGCGCGTTGTCTTGAGGATGGAGTCGATATCTCCCGGGAGTTGATTCCGGTTTACCCCTGCCAGCATTATTTAATGGGGGGTATCGACACCGGTCCCTACGGCGACACTTCGGTTGACCGGTTATACGCCGCGGGCGAATGCGCCCACACCGGCGTCCACGGTATCAACCGGTTGGCTTCCAATTCCCTGCTGGAAGGATTGGTTTTCGCCCGGCGCACAACGTATGACATCAGCCGCCGGCTTCGCCAGGAAACAGATGACAAAAATCATCAATTGGAATCAACCCCGTTGCATTTGCAACCATCTGGCAGATTAATCCCTGCGGGAATACGCACCACTATCCGCGAAATCATGCAAAAGGCCTGGTTTATCCAGCCTGACCTTGAAGCGGCCGCCCGGGGATTGATAACGGCGAAAGAGATATTGGCGGATTTGAGAAACGGCGGCTACGCGTTGACGGCGGATTTTATCGAGGCGAAGAGTCTGGCTACGGTCGCCATGCTGATATTGGAAGAGATCACAAAAAAGGAGTATCCGGAAAATGGTCAAATTATTTGAGAGCGAAAGAAAAGCGATGGAATTGGTCTGGGAAAATGAGGGCGCGACCGCCAAAGTCTTATCGGCTCTGGCCGGCTCCCGGATCGGCTGGAGCAAAAACACCACCTATACCGTCCTGACCAAGCTGGTGGAAAAACAGATCGTCCGGCGGGAGGAGCCGGGATTCCGCTGCTGGTCAGCCATCCCCAGAGAAGAAGCCGCCTATTCCGAAGCCGCGTCGGTGGTCAACGCCTTTTTCGGCGGCTCGGTCAAATCACTGTTCGCTTCATTTCTGGCCAAGGAAAAGATCTCGGAGGAAGAGCTGTCCGAGCTGCGGGAGATTATTGATCGGTATCAAACGGATAAATAATGCTCCTTATATAGAGAAAGGGGGATCTGCTTTGCTCGCTTCCATCTTCTATATTCTGCTGAATATGAGTATTGCCGGTACGGTCTGCATCACGGCTGTCCTGCTGCTGCGAAAATTCCGGAAGCTGCCCCGCCGGTTGATCTGCGGTTTATGGGGTCTGGCATTGGTACGGCTGATGCTTCCTTTTACGGTTTCCGTTCCTTTTTCGTTATTCAATTTTACCGGCAATTTTGTCAAACAGGTATTTTACACTGAGCAGTGGCGTTTTCTTCCGCTGCTGCCGGCTATAACTGAATCCCGGCCTTTCATAGAGCTCCCGCAAAGTACCATGCCAGTCTCCTGCATGAATGCGATCGGCTTTGCCTATCCGTCTGCCGCAAACTTTGTTGGCGCCGCGCAGCCGGTCCGCATAACTCCGGGTGGTTTTTTGACCTTCCACACCACGGTACAAAAGGATATCTTTACTGCTTTTGCCTGGATCTGGCTGATCGGCGCCATTTTGGCGCTGGCGGCATTGATATGGCTATACCGGCAGAGCCGGCAGCCGCTGAAAGCCGCCAAATACCTGCGCGGAAATGTCTACCGGTCCCCGGCGGTGGATTCGCCGGTCCTTGTGGGATTGTTCCGGCCAAAAATCCTGCTGCCGCTGGGACTGGACCCGGATTCCGAAGCGGGGCAGATGGTAATCGCCCACGAACAAATCCACCGCCGCCGCCGGGATAATTTGTTTCGGCTCGCGGCGATGGTGATCATCTGTTTTCATTGGTTCAACCCATTCGCATGGGTGCTGCTGCGGTTGTTGTTACGGGACACCGAGCAGGCGGTTGACTCCGCCGTCACCCGCCGGTATAGCGCTGTTCAGCGTAAAACATATGCCGCCGCCATGCTCCGGTTCGCCATTCAGCCAAATATCCGCTATCCCGCCTTTGTTCACCATTTCTCCCGGCGTAATAAAAAATCACAGTTGAGCCGCCGGATCACCGCGGTACTCTATCCCCAGCGGTTTTCCTCGGTCGGATTATTGTTTTCTGTATTGATTTTTACTGCGGCAACGTTGTTGCTGCTCACCAATCCGATCTAATCGCACCGTTGAATTTATATTCAATCATTACCATTTATTTTAAGGAAAGCGGATGGTCATAGCAATGGACAGCATTCAGATACGCGGACTGCGGATTTTCGCCTATCACGGTGTCAATTCATTTGAAAAAGAGAAGGGACAGCCCTTTGAATTGGATTTGATTTTATATATCGACTTGTCAGCGGCAGGAAAAACCGACAAATTGGAAGACACCGTAAATTATTCCGATGTCATCCGATTGGTCACCGCTGTTTTTTTGAAAGAGAAAAATGACCTGATTGAGCGGACAGCCGAACGCGTCGCCGAAGCGATTCTCTCCCGTTTTCCGGTTTCTTCTGTAACTGTACAGGTAAAAAAGCCGGAAGCGCCCATACAGGCCGATTTGGATTATGTATCTGTGGAGATAACACGAAATCAAACTAACTGAATAAAAATTCAGCGAAAACAGTCGAATGGAGCGCCCTATGCCTCGTTTTTTTATCCCCCCCTTCGGTTTTTCTCCCGGCGATACCGTTCAGATCTCCGGTTCTGACGCCGAACATATCCGCCGCTCACTGCGGATGACAGCCGGCGACATATTGACGTTATGCGACGGCGCGGGAACTGATTACCGGTGTCGTATTATTGATCTTAATCACGACGGCGTCACGGTGATAATTGACAGTATTTCCCCATCTTTTACCGAGCCGCAGTTGAGAATCACCCTTTATCAGGGATTGCCGAAAGCGGAAAAAATGGAGTGGATCGTCCAAAAAGCCGTTGAACTGGGGGTCAGCGCCATTGTTCCGGTCCAGACCGCCCGTTCAATCGTTCAGATCAATGATAAAGCCGGGAAAAAGGCAGAACGCTGGCAGCGGATCGCCGCCGAGGCCGCAAGCCAATCCGAGCGGGGTATTATCCCTGCCGTTTCAACGCCAATAAGCTGGAGGGAAGCATTGATACAAGTAAAACCGCCGGGAGCGGTTTGTTATGAAGCCGGCGGAACGCCGCTTGCGCAGTTATTACCAAAAAATCTTGCGGCATTTTCTCTTTTTATCGGCCCGGAAGGCGGATTCGCGCCGGAAGAAATTACCGCGTTGGCGGAACGGGAAATACCGGCCGCAACCCTGGGTCCCCGGATCCTGCGCTGTGAAACCGCGCCGATGGCGGCGCTGACGATATTATTTTCAGCAGCGGGGGATATGGACTGAGGACCGGTGAATTGAGCTGGGAGAGATGAAAGGCGGGAGAGATATCAAGCGGAAGGAGGATACCGCATGGCGCCCTTGATAAACTCCGCAAAAAAATACGGTGACGTGATGAGTCATGACCGCCGATTGACGGTTATCGTGTTCTCCCTGTTCTTTTCGTGGATGCTGGCAGTTCCGTTTGAGGGTCAGGTGCT
>WRDE01000246.1 GCA_009783605.1 Oscillospiraceae bacterium | reverse complement strand
AGGTATCCAGCCCGTAATTTTTTAAAAATCCGGGGAATTGCAGCGAGCTTTTGCCGCCGGACGACGCGAAGGCTTCGCCCATACCGGCCGAGCCGAAGGTTGCGTTTATCTTATGCATCACAAATTCTCCTCAGTTAATACTTAATCATCCGAAAGCTCTTTGCCTCAACAACATACCCCTCGACCTCCTGAGGCTCGCCGCTGTAATTGACGTATATCTTGGTGCCGTTGTCGTATTCCGAGCAATACAGCCCGCTGTCAATTTTTTCGTGGCGGATAAACCGCTCGCTGCGCACGCCGCTCAGCGCCTGTGACGCGTCCCTGTAATATTCGGCGGCGATGTTCAGCCATGCGGTATAGGAAAGCAGCCCCGCCTTTACCTGTATATTTTTATCCTCCTCCGGGGCGTAGACCCACATAAAGGACGGTGCGGCGCCGTATTCCACCGCGCGCAGCATGGCGGTCTGCCAGTCGTCCTGCATGTTGATCGGCGTGCCGGAATAGTCGGCGATCCCGTGAAGAACCATCTGCAAAAACGGGATGTCCTCATACCCCCCGAAGCGCTGTGACGCGCCCAGCGGCTGGTTGACGATAACGCTGGCGCGTTTCAGGGAATAGGCGTTGCCGGTGTCGATCATGATTTTGTTGTTGACCGAGGCGGTCTCGCAGAGTCTGGCGACCTTGTCGCGCATTTGCTGGCGGTTCATAGGCGCGGCCGAGTTAAAATCCGAATAGAGGTATTTACCCGCGTCGGCGATGGACATGCCGAAGGTTTCTTTGCTGGTGTGGGTGTACAGCATTTGCTCCACCCGCTGCTGCATGGCGGCGGCGTTGAGCATGTATCCGGCGGCGGAGATGTCCGGATTGGCGGGATCCGGGGCGAAAATCACCGCATCGGTGTCGTTGATCGCTTTGGCCGATTTGTCAAAAATAGCCTGGGGCGACGAGTTGTACACCGTCAGCAGATTGAGGTCGGCATATATCCCGGACTTGTGCTGCGTCAGCTGCTCCTGCAGCTCCATAAAGCCCGGATTGCCGCCCAGACGACGGTCAAAAATCATCCTGTTGGTCTGGTCGTTGGAGGTTCCGCCCCTGAGCGACCCGATATAACGGACGTTGATGTTGGAAATCCCCTTGGCCAGGCTGCGTTCCATGATATCCCGCGCCTGGGAGAAGGATGTTTTTTTGCGTCCCCCGGATTGCCCGACCAGCGAAATATTCATCGGAATGGGCAGCCCGTCCTCAATCGCGGGGATGGACAGCAGAAATTCCGCCCGCATCAGTTCTTCCCGGCAGGCGACCGCCATGCTGGAATAATTCGCGCTGGACTCGCTCAAAAACCGGTAACACAGCCGGATCACACCCCGGTAAGACCCCGGAGATAAATACTCCAGCGCCCGGGTTCCCTCGCTGTTTATGAATTTGTCGCAGGGGGTAAGCAGAAACTCCGCGTTTACCGATGAGAGAACATCTTCCTGCGATGCGCGGGCGGCATGTATCGTGGCCAGCGCGTCTCCCCATTCGATCACGCACAGCAGGGCGTTGTTTTGATCCTTTAACCCGAACACCGGCAGCACCGACTTGGCATCGTTTTCCGGCGGGGAATCCGACGTAAAATCCTCGCGAAGTGCCTTGTCCGAGCCGTAAACCGGGAGCGACAGCGTCTGCCCGTCCAGATACATGCCGGCCAGGCTGAGCAGTGCGCCGGAGCCGTCCGGCAGCAGCAGGAAGTTATCTTCGCCCCCGCCCGAAAGACCCAGCCCGTTGAGCAGTTCGATGCTTTTTACCGTGTAGTCTCCGGTATTCTCCAGCTCCGCACAGTCCGCCTCGGCGTAAAAGCTGGAATTTTTCAGGTAATACTTCATATCAAGACCGAACGACCCGGCCATATTTCCGTCGTCAAATGTGAAGGTATATTTCACCGTAACGCCGTCTTTTTGTTTGTCCGCGACGGCGTCCGCGTGTTCACCGCTGGTGAGCGTCAGCCGCCGCCCCTGATTTTCCAGTTTAATCCGCACCCGGTCGCAGTTGAAGGGCACGGTTTTTCCCTCGAATTCCGGGTTGTCGCACGGGTCGGAATACCAGACCTTGCCGTTGTTGATATCCTCGACAGCCACGGCGGTGGTCAGGGGATTAAAATAAAGGCACAGAGCGCCGTCGCTCATGACCGTTTCATAGCCGTTTGACAGGCCTTTTGCGCCGGTTATGGTCTCGCCCGGGTCGTCCACGGCAGGGTCGGCGGCGTCCTTCGGATTATATACCGACAGCGCCGCGTCAAAGACACGGGCGGATTCGGTATACAGCAGCAGCGCGGTCAGCGCGAGACATACGGCCAGCACCGTGCGCAGGATTCGTTTTTGAATTTGAATTTGCATATGGTTACACCTCTGCGACAGGGGGATTCATTTCAATCATTTGTAAATAAATATTAATATAACACATATTTTCGCGTTTGTCTATTTTTTGATTGATTTTTTCTCGGGGATGGTTTAAACTCTTAATATTAAAATAAAATTTTTATGGAGGAGAAACAATTACTATGAAAATCAGAAGGCTTTTTTTATTGGCACTTATCACGGTTTTGACCTTCGGCCTGGTCGGATGCGGCGGCGCAGGCAGCTACTCCGCGCAGTTTGACCCGCCCGGGGAGGGCGAGCAGATTGCGGTCATGCACACCAGCGAGGGCGATATCAGCCTGCGGCTGTTCCCCGGCCAGGCTCCCAAAGCGGTGGAAAACTTTGTCACCCATGCCCAAAACGGTTATTACGACGGCCTGACCTTCCACCGGGTCATGACCGGCTTCATGATTCAGGGCGGCGACCCGGAGGGCACCGGAACCGGCGGCGAAAGCATCTGGGGTTCGCCGTTTGAGGACGAGTTTGACGATGCGTTGCGCAACTACCGCGGTGCGCTGTCCATGGCAAACCCCGCAAAACCTGACAGCAACGGCAGCCAGTTCTTCATCGTGCAGGGCGGAGGGCCGATAGATTCGGCCACCTGGAGCCAGATGGAACAGTACTACCCCGACATCGCCGCATTCGACCAGGAGGTTAAGGATAATTACCAGTCCGTGGGCGGGGCTTACTGGCTGGACGGAGCGCACACCGTATTCGGCATGGTTTTTGAAGGCATGGACGTGGTCGATAAAATCGCGGCGCTGGATTCAGGGGAAGTGGACGAGTTCGGTACGCCCACCGGCAAACCTTCCAAAACCATAACCATCGACAGCATTGAGATAAAAACGTATTGATTTATTCGTCATGAAACAACAACAAAGCGCTTAACGAAGGGTTTCCGTTAAGCGCTTTGTTCAATCATTTTTAATTAATCTCATTCATCGCCAAGCCGGTTATCAGCTTGGGATAAAAATACGTCGACTTCTGCGGCATTTTTTCATTGACCAGCGAGACTTCGCGGATTTCGCTCACCCGGGTGGGGTTGAGGATAAACGCGCAGTTAGCGGTGCCGGTTTCCACTTCGGACAGCGCTTCGGCGGCGTCGCGGGTGTAGGCCAGGTTAAGCCCGTTGGCCATGTTTTGCTTATCAATACCGAACAGTTTCTCCAGCACCAGCGTGTGCAGCACGGTCACGTCCAGCCCGTTGGTGGCGGGGCTGCTACCGGGCAGGAACTGTTCCTGCTCAAACCGGGTTTTCAGCACCATCAGCTTCCAGCTCTGTCCGCCGCAGTAGAAGGCGAAGGCTTTTTTGTGCCGGAGATACTGCGCTTCCAGCTCAGCCTCGATGCCGGACAGGCCGTTTTTGTCGGTGATGTCAAAATACTGGCCGCATTTTTCGGTGATGACCGCCGGGTCGAATTGCGTCAGGTTTTTAACAATCCGGTGGGTGGCAAACACGTGCAGGCCGGGGTTTTCCATGTCGACCAGCATCATCATGACATAGTCGGCGGGGCCGCCCTCAGCCGCTTTGCCCTGTTCGCGCAGCCAGTTGCGGTAGTTGAGCGCAGTCTCGTAACGGTGATGCCCGTCGGCGATAAACAACTTCTTGTTGTCGAAACGGGCGGTAATCCCCGCCGTTTGTTCCGGATCGGCGACACTCCACAGCCGGTGGATCAGCCCCTGTTCATCGGTCATCTCAATTTCGGGCGCGTCTGCCGAAAGCTCGTGCAGCCGGTT
>WRDE01000245.1 GCA_009783605.1 Oscillospiraceae bacterium | reverse complement strand
GGCTCCTCGTCAAACTGTACCGGGCTGAGCCGTTCATTCCGCAGCGCCGGCGCGCTCTTGTAGCGGTTGCCGAGGAAGATGCCGCCGGTATTGGTGGTGGTGGCCGGTTCGTAATAGCCGTCGATCTTGATTTCATAATCGTATTTTTCCAATTGGATATGGGGCGGGTCGTTTTTGAAATCCGAATCGTTGATGGTCAGGGTGCCCCAGGAGCCGATCACCGCGCCCCGCTCGATGGTGGTTTTGAGGAAGTGGAGCCGTTCGGGGCCCCGGTGGGCGATGGCGGTGTCGGCGTCGATGCTGACGAAGCTGAACTGCATGTTGCCGGCCTGGGTGTTCAGCTGGCCTTTTCGGGAACCGTATTCGTTGATCTTGTCCGGCAGGGTATAGATACCGGTTTCGCAGTTTTTGATGTTGATATTGGCCAGCATCTGGCCCACGCCGCTGATGCCCTCGACATAGATGCCGTATTGGCAGTTGGTGAAATTCATGTCATAGCATTCGCCGTTGCAGTAGCCGCCGCCTTCCTCCTGGCATTCGGTGAAAGCCAGGCCGATTTTATATCCCTCCACATAGCAGAAGGACCAGTAGGACCAGTCGGTCCGCCGGGCGTTCAGGCCGATGGCGTTTTCATATATGTGTTTTTCCAGCGCGGTTTTGGCGGCGCCGGAAGCCGGCGCGCCGGGCAGGCCCGACTGCTGCCAGTATTTCGGGCTGAGATAGACATAGTCGAACCGGCCGATATCGGCGATCCGGTCCATCTGCAGGCCGGTATGCAGAGTGGTGCCGTAGAGGTTATGGACGTTGGGGCAGGCGCACCCGCCGTCCTGCACCACGCCTTTATACGAATTTATCAGCGTTACATTGCGGACGTTGGTGTAGTCGGCGCCCCAGTTGCCGGTCCGCCAGAGCCGGATGGTGTCGGAATACGGCACGATATCTTCCGGATCCTGGTCGGGATACCAGATGGTGAGGTTGCGGACACAGGTGTTCGGGCGGCAGGTGATGAAGGCGGTGGCGTTGGGGTTGTTTCTGCCGGCATAAGCCTTCAAAATGGTTCCGGAAGCGGCCATGTCGCCTTCAACCGGCGCGCGCCATTCGCCGCAGAGGGTGACCCCTTCCTGCAGGTCGATATTGCCCCGCACCACATATTCGCCGGCGGGGATGAATATGGTGCCGCCGCCGGCGGCTTTGAGTTTGGTGCTCATGCTGTTGAGGGTGCCGGTGATATCGTCGTCGGTGTCGGGATAATGGTAGTCGCCCAGATTGTATCCGGCCACAATGTATTCATTGGTGGGATATGCGGGGTTTTCCGGGATCAGCACCCACTCCACGTCCCCGGCGGTGGCGCCCGACACATAGTTGGGCAGGATAAAAGCCGAAACGGCAAACAATGCCGACAGGGTCAGGGCAAGCAGTTTTTTCATTTTTGAAATGTCCTCCTTGATTTAGGTAATACTAACGAATACAGTCATATTAAGTATAGAGAAAATGCATGGGATTGTCAAATGGATATGGGGGGTTGTTTATAAAGAATTCATAATTCATAATTCATAATGCTTAATTATTCACACAAATAAGAAACAGCGAAGCCGCGTTTTTAACACGGCATCGCTGTTTTGTCTTCAATTATGCATTATGAATTGTGAATTCTCTCGATGCTCTGCTCCAACAACCCCAGCTTCTCCCGCAGCCGTTCGGCATTTTCCCGCGCCGCCGCCACCACCTCCGGTTTGGCCTTTTCGGTGAAGGCGGGATTGTTCAGCCGCGTCTGCGCCCCGTCCAACTGTTTTTGCACCGTTTCGCGTTCTTTGTTCAGCCTTGCCAGCTCGGCCTGTTTATCCACCAGTTCGGCCAGCGGGATCTTGATGGTGGCGCCGGCGGTCACGATGCTGACCGCGTCGGGCAGGTCGAAAGCGGCGCCCACGTGGATTGCGGAGGCCGCGGCCAGCCTTTGGAAGAAGGCGGATCCGGCGGTGAAGGTATCGGTAAAAGCGGTTTCGATATACAGCTCGGTTTTCCGCGACGGCGGCACGTTCATCTCGGACCGGCGGTTGCGGACCGCGCGTATCGCCTCCATCAGCCGCTCGCATTCCTTGGCTTCCTCCGGGAACAGCAGCGATGAATCCGGCTGCGGCCAGCCGGCAATCATCAAACTGGCGCCCTCATGGGGTAAAGCCTGCCATATTTCCTCGGTAATAAACGGCATAAACGGGTGCAGCAGGGTCAAAATGCCGTTCAGCACATAGACCAACACCTGCCGCGCGCCGGCGGCCGCTTCGGTATCCTCGCCGGTCAGCCTTGGCTTGGTCAGCTCGATATACCAGTCGCAGTAGCAGTCCCAGATGAAGTCATACAGCTTGGAAACCGCCACGCCCAGCTCGAATTTTTCGAGATTATCGGTGACCGCCGCCGCCAGCTCCTGATAGCGGGTCAGGATCCAGCGGTCTTCCAATGTCAGATCAACCGGCAAGCCTGCAATTTGAGGCGTGGTTATATCCTCAGCGGAACGCTCCTCGGGGCGGGGACCCCATTCGTCATATTTAAAATTCATCCGCACGAAGCGGGAGGCGTTCCAGAGCTTGTTGGCAAAGTTGCGGGAGGATTCCACCTTTTCGTCGGTAAACCGCATATCGTTGCCGGGGGAGTTACCGGTCACCAGCGCGAACCGCAGCGCGTCGGCGCCGTATTGCTCGATGATCTCTAACGGGTCGATGCCGTTGCCCAAGGATTTGGACATTTTGCGCCCCAGTGCGTCCCGCACCAACCCGTGGATGAACACGGTTTTGAAGGGTACCTCTCCCATCTGGGAGATGCCGGAAAACATCATCCGCACCACCCAGAAGGTGATGATATCGTACCCGGTGACCAAGGTGTCGTTGGGGTAGAAATAGTCCAGCTCCGGGGTGTTGTCCGGCCAGCCGAGGGTGGAGAACGGCCAGAGGGCGGAGGAAAACCAGGTGTCCAGCACATCCTCGTCCTGCCGGATGTTCGCTGAACCGCATATATCGCATACCGCCGGATCGGTGCGGGAGCAGATCATCCCGCCGCAGTCATCGCAGTACCAGACCGGGATCCGGTGGCCCCACCAGAGCTGGCGGGAGATACACCAGTCACGGGTGTTTTCCAACCAGTTGAAATACAGCTTCTCGAACCGCTCCGGCACGAATTTTGTTTCACCGCTCTTAACAGCGGCCAGCGCCGGATCGGCTAACGGTTGCATCTTGACAAACCATTGCAGCGATACCCGTGGCTCAATGGTGGTGTGGCAGCGGTGGCATTCGCCCACATTGTGGGTCAGCGGTTCGGTTTTGAGCAGAAAGCCCTGTTGCTCCAGCGCTTTCACCACGGCTTTGCGGCATTCTAATATCGTCATGCCGGCGAATGCGCCGGCGTTTTGGTTCATGTATCCGTCCTCGGTGGTGACGCAGCACTGGGGCAGACTGTGGCGCAGCCCCACCTCGAAATCGTTGGGGTCGTGGGAGGGGGTGATCTTCACCACGCCGGTGCCGAAATCCGGCTCCACATAGCTGTCGGCGATGACCGGTATCACCCGGCCGACCAACGGCAGAATCACGTTTTTACCCACAAAAGCGGCGTAGCGCCCGTCCTCGGGATGCACCGCCACCGCCGTGTCGCCCAGCATGGTCTCCGGCCGGGTGGTGGCCAGCGAGAGGTGGCCGGATCCGTCCTCCAGCGGGTAGCGCAGATGGTAGAACCGCCCTTCCGACTCTTTGAATTCCACCTCGGCGTCCGAAATGGTGGTTTTGCATTTGGTACACCAGTTGATCATCCGCTCTCCGCGGTAGATCAGCCCCTGCTCATACAGCCGCACGAATACCTCCCGCACCGCTTTGGAACAGCCCTCGTCCATCGTGAACCGCTCCCGGTCCCAGTCGCAGGAGGAACCGATCTTTTTGAGCTGGGCCACGATGCGGGAGCCGTATTTTTCTCGCCAGGCCCAGGCCCGTTCCAGAAATGCCTCCCGGCCGATATCCGCCTTGGTCAGCCCCTCTTTTTTCAGTGCCTCCACCAATTTCATCTCGGTGGCGATCGACGCGTGGTCGGTGCCGGGCATCCACAGCGCCTCATACCCCTGCATCCGCCGGAAACGGATCAGAATATCCTGGATCGCGTTGTCCAACGCGTGGCCCATGTGC
>WRDE01000244.1 GCA_009783605.1 Oscillospiraceae bacterium | reverse complement strand
TCCGACAGCCGGCGGGACAGTTCGGCGGCCGGCGGATGATATCTGCCGGCATCGGTGATATGCGCTACCGCCGCGTTCAGCGCCGAGAGCAGCCCGGAGGTATCCTCGTCGCCGTTCATCGCCATATGGGCCGCGTATAACGCGGAGGTAATTTTTTCGGCGTTACGGAATAGGCTGCGTTTCTGCATAAGCGGCTCCTCTTCCCCGCCTTTGATCTCCGCCGCCTCGATCTCCCCGATCTGGTATGTCAGCAGATCTATCCGTTTTAATTTCATCGCCTCATCGAAATCCGCTTCCGCCAGCTGCCGCTTGATTTTTTGCATGACAGAAAACGCTCCGGCATATTCTTCGCGGAGCGGCATCAATCCGCCGGTTTTATCCAAATAATCCACATGCCTGTCCGGCATCAGCAAAACTTGATTTTCATGCTGCCCATGCGCGTTGACCAACATCCGGCCCAGCTCCCGCAATACCGATACGGTAGCCGGCCTTCCGTTGATTCGGCAGGAGGTTTTGCCGTCGGCGGATATCTGCCGCGAAATCAACAATTGTCCTTCTTCGTCCACAGTGTATCCCATTTCGGCTATCGTCCGGATAATATTGTCCGCCAGATTGCCAAAAATCGCCGAAATGGTTCCGGAATCACAGCCGGTCCGGATGATATCCCGGCTGATACGCTCTCCGAGCACCGCGTTTAACGAATCGATGATGATCGATTTGCCCGCGCCGGTTTCGCCGGTCAGCACATTAAACCCGGCGTTGAAACCGATATCCGCCTGCTCGATGACCGTTATATTCTCTATATGCAGACTCAACAGCATGATGTCACCCCGTATTGCTGATAGTATAATAGTGCGTGGATATTCTATAATTATCTGCTCATGAGCTTCTTCAGTTCGATCACAAGATCAACCGCCTTCGCCTCATCCTTTGTGACGCAGAAAAAGGTGTCTTCACCGGCCAATGTGCCGATGATCTTTTCAAAGTTCATCGCGTCCATCGCGGCGCAAACAGCCTGCGCCATACCGGATAAGCATTTGACCACCACGATGTTCATCGCCGGTTCAACATTCAAAACCGCGTCGGCGAACAGGGAATTGAACTTGGTAAAAACAGTATCGCTTTCAAGCTTTACCGTGGAATACCGGTATCCGCCGTTGGCATCCAGCGCTTTGATCAGCCGCAGCTCCTTGATATCGCGGGACACGGTGGCCTGCGTGACCATAAACCCCTCCTGCTGCAGCAATTGCTGCAGCTCCTCCTGGGTATCCACAGGCTGGTTGCGGATAATCTCTCTTATCTTGGCATGGCGTTTGCTTTTCACAAGGTCATCCCTTTCGATTTGAAAATTAAACTATATGTTTCGGAAATTATACAATTAACAAATTTGCTGGATTTGTCCGATTATCGGTTTAATAATTTATGGTCAAGCACCTCATAGAATGCGCGGCTTCCTATCTGGATAATCCGTGCGCTGTAGGCGCTTTTTTCTATGGTGATCGGCTCATCCGCCAAAAGCGGCAAACCCTCTTCCCCGTCAACTGTCAGGTATACCGAATGGTCGGCGCGAAGGTCGGCGGAAACGGTAAGTTTGGCGGCGGCGTCAAATATATAAGAACGCGACCGCAATGAATGAGGGCAGATCGGGGTCAGCAGCATACATTCCACCGCCGAATCCACAATCGGACCGCCGGCCGACAGAGAATATGCCGTTGACCCGGTCGGCGTAGCGACAATCAACCCGTCAGCGCGGTAGGAAACCACCGACTGCTCATGGTTTTTAACCGACAGCTCGATCATACGCGACAGACTCCCACGGGAGACAACCGCTTCATTCAGCGCGTGAAACTCCTGTTCTCCCATCGAGATCCGCAGCATCATCCGGGACCGGGTGGTATAATTTCCGTCAAAAAGATAGCTCATGCGATGTAATTCATTGGCTTCTAACCCGGCCATAAATCCCAATTGACCGGTATTGATGCCCAATACCGGTTTATTGTAAATGGCGGCCTTTTTCGCGATGTGTATGATGGTGCCGTCGCCGCCCAACGCCACGACGATATCGGCTTTTTCTATATATTTGTCCAATTGCGCATCGTTTTTATCCAACGGAAAAGATACCGGATACGGCTGTGATACTGTCTCGGCGCTATAGCTGCGCAAAATGTCCATCAATTCAGAAAGCGTCTTATTTTGCGGAATCTGACTATTGACGATGATAGCGAAAACCAACAGGGAAACCTCCTTTTTTTTGTACGATTCGCATAAATAATTATACTATATACAATACCTGCTTAACAACAAATACTCCTCATTCCCGTCCCCGCCGGTTATCGGTGACGGAAAAACTGCGATGCGTTCAAAATGCTGTTGCTCCATATACAAAACAACTTTATTAACGGCGTCGCGGCGAGCCGAAGAATCTTTGACAATGCCCTTTTTTCCGATTCTGCCCCGTCCCACTTCAAACTGCGGTTTGATCAAACAGATCACCAATGCCATCGGAAGCAGAAACGGCAATACTGACGGCAGCACCTTGGTGAGCGAAATAAACGACAGATCCATCACCGCCAACGGGACTTTTTCCGGGATTTTATCCAGCAATTCCGGCGATCGGATATCCTGTCCTTCCAGATTGACGACTCGCGGATCTTCCCGGAGTTTCGGATGTAATTGACCGTGTCCCACATCCACCGCGTATACTTTTTCCGCGCCATGCTGCAGCAGGCAATCGGTAAAACCGCCGGTTGAAGCCCCTATATCAATGATTGTCATCCCGCACAGCATGATTTCGGGTTCATGCGGCGTCAGCCCCGTTTCGCGCAGGTATGCTAAGGCTTTTTCCAATTTATACCCGCCGCGGCTGGCATATTTTTGCAGACAATCGGTACAATCGAGTTCATCTTCGGGGGTGACGGGGAAGGAGGGTTTCGTTATCTGCTGCCCGTTGACAAAGACCTTTCCGGCGGCAATCCACTCCTTAGCTCTCTCGCGGCCGCCGGCTATTTCCAACTCTACCAATACCGCGTCTAACCGTCCGCCTTTTTTCGGTTTCATAAATTTTCCTTTAAATCATTGTAATAACCTGGCTGCCATCCCCTGAACATCCAATCCCATCTGCGCGAGGCCGGAATCAACGCCGCAGATCCCGATGCTTTCGGTTGCCGCGACAATTTCATAGCTTCCGGTATATCCATATTCCGATAATTGACAACCGAATCGTTCCCCTACGCCGCCGTCACGGAACGCTTCCTCAAAAAAGAGGATCCGTTCATAGGACAGTGCCGGCCGGATACATTCTTCATCGATCGGCCGGATGCGGTTGAGCTTTAACAGCGATGTTTTCACGCCGCAAGTGTCCGCCGCCGCCGCCAGATTGCCGAATATCCGGCCGTATGTGACGGCGAGCTGCCGCGCGCTTTCCCTGCCGATATATTGAAAATTCTTGTACTCGTCGGAAAACCAGGGCGGCAGAGGGAATTCCTCCCCTTTCGGATACCGGACCACCGCGATGCCTTCCGCATCATAAATGGCCTGCCGCAGCCGCAGCCGTAGCTCGGCAAAGGTCGACGGAGAATAAACGGTAACGTTTGGGATACCATTCAATAATCCCACATCATACAATCCCTGATGTGTCTCGCCGTCGTCCGGCACCACGCCGGCGCGGTCTACCGCCAGCACAATATGGGTGTTGTTCAGAACGGTATCGTTGATCAGCTGATCAAAACAGCGCTGTAAAAAGGTCGAATAGACCGCGAAAACCGGGATCATGCCGCTTTTGGCCAGCCCGGAGCTGAAGGTAATGGCATGGGATTCGGCAATCCCCACATCAAAAAACCGTTTGGGAAACCGTTCGGCGAAATCGCTGAGACCGGTGCCGGTTATCATCGCCGCGGTCATGGCGCAGATGCGGTCGTCCTGTTCGGCGATGGCGGCCAGCTCCTCGCCGAAAACGGTGGAAAAAGTAGCCGGGCTACCGCAAACTTCACCGGAATCCACGTCAAAAACCCCTATGCCATGATAGGTGTCGGGCGAAACCTCGGCATACGGATATCCCTTCCCTTTGACTGTTTCCACATGCAATAAAACCGGTTGATTCAAACTTTTTGCCGCCAGCAACCCCTGTTTTAAATCCTGCAGATCGTGGCCGTCGATCGGGCCGAGATAGTAAAAAC
>WRDE01000243.1 GCA_009783605.1 Oscillospiraceae bacterium | reverse complement strand
GACAATGGCGGCGGATATAGAATCGGCGATCCCGGTAGACTTGCCGATTTTTTCAGAACCGCCGCCGATTTTCATTGAACCGCCGCCGATTTTCATTGAACCGCCGCCGGTTTTTACAGAACCGGCGGTATTGACGGAATCAAAGGCACCGGCGGCAAAACCATTGGCTGAATCGCTGCATGTGAACACCGTACCGGTAATGGCAAGCCCGGGGATGCCGCATGAAAAAACGGCTGAGTATCTGCGGCGGCATGTCGGTTTCAGGATGCGGGGAGAATTCTATTTTCACGGCGTCCGGGCGGAAAAAAGCGGCATACTCAAGGATGTAGGGGACGGACACTTTATCTTGCACGATACCGCCGCCGGCCATATGGTGCTCTGCGACATCAACACATTGGGATTTGTCTCATTTTTTTAAGTTTATTGTATCGTCAGCGAATCAAACACAAACGACGCGTATACGCCCTGCGGCGTATATTCGTTTGTCTCCACCTTCTGGGCGGTATCCGGGAACTCAAATTCCAGCGTCAACCGCCCGCCGCTGACCGCCGCCGCCGGAACGGGAAAGTCGATTTCACCGGTATACAGCGCGACCCGCTGATTATACAACTCAAAACCGCCGGCGCGGACGATCATCCGCTGGGGAGAAAAGACTTTTTCGATCCGCAGCGTAACCGAAAGATTGCCCGCCGGCGGATCGGCAAACAACACCTCCACCGACGCGGTTCTACTGATCGCCCGGCGGTTCCGGTCAACGCCGCTGACTACCGCGTTGGAGGCCGAAAGCGAAAAGGGGATCTCCCGGCCGCATGTATAGGGCTTCGCCTTTACATCACTGCGGTAAAATTCGTCTTCCATGACCGAAATATTCCGCATATCCGAAGCGTGACCATGGATAGCCAGCTTGGCCCGGCTGACAATAGCGGTGCCGTAGGTGTCTTTTGGTGTGAAGGAATAGGCGTACCGCTCCCGGGGAGCGTCTTCTGAAATAGCGAACAGCCGGGACGCGGCGCCTTTTCCGGCCGCCAGATCCTCGATAAACGGAATATAATCCTCCACCATCGAGATCGGCGCTCCGGAGACTGTAAAGGGATTATCCTTTCCAGCGGGCCGGACCATGAAAACCGGATTATACCGGTTTTCAGAACCGTGGTCGGCGGTGAAGATGAGGGTGGTATTGTCGTAGAGTCCGCTCCCCTTTAACTGCGAGATGATCTCTTTCAGGATTTTCAGCTGCCCCAGACACTGCTCATACCGCTTATCCACCGCCGAAGTCCTGGCGGGATGGCTGACCGGCCGCAATTCCCGGTCGAGGTTCAGCGGCACATGGGCGCCGATCAGAAAATACAGGATATATTGGCTTTTTCCGGCGGCCGTGTCGAATCCGCGCTGCCGCAGCTGATCATAAAACCGCAGGTCGTCGAGATAATAGACCGGCAGCCGGACGCTTTTTTGCGCCCGGCCGAAATCGGCGGTGTCGATCACGAAGGGCGGCTTCAAAAAATGCGGCAGGGCGCGGAAAAGCGAAAAAGACATCAGCGACCGGGAAACCGCCGCCGCCGCCTGAAAGTTGGCGGTGACGCTGTCGCTGGTCAAATTGTCGATCTGTCCGGCGTATTTGGTGCTCATCAGCGAACCGTCGGTGAAATACTGCACCTCATATCCCGACCGGTGCAGATCGTCGTAAAAAGCCGTATCGGCAAAGCATTCGTCCAATCCCTGCCGGTAATCCCGGCCCAGCGGGAATATATTGCCGGTGAACAGGGTGGCCATCGAGAGATAGGTTTCGGTCGATACGCCGGCGGTATCGGGGAAATAGGTGAACCCGGCCAGCTCCTCCCGCAGCTCTGGCAGCTCCTCCAGCGCCCGGGTCATAAACGACGCCTCAAAGGTATCCGAAACCACCGTAATGATGTTGTGTTTGCCGGCGGCCAACAAGAATTGGCGGTCGGTGTTCAGGTAATTGCCGTTACTCCAATAATATCCGCCGGCGGCGAAGGAAAACCCGAGATTGACCGCCTGTATCAGTATCAGCGCGGCGCAGACCACCGTAACCAACGAGCGGTGGACCTCCCGCCGGAACCGCCGAAGCAGCAGCGGCAATCCTATCAGCGCCAGCCAGATCAGGGTGTTGACAAACCCCTTGCCGAGCATATCCCCCCACGGAATATCATTGCCGTCCATCAGCGGATAGCCGTTGTTCAAAAACACCGACTGGGCATACATCCCCAGCGCCAGCGAAAAGAACAGGCTGACCACGACCCCGCCGGCCTTCTCCGGCAATCGGGCGGCCAGCAGCCAGCAGAGCAGGCCGGTCAGCAGAAACCCGGCGATAAACAGCGGCAGCACCGTAATCAGGCCGAACCAGAAGTCGTCCGCCCCCCGCAGATAGCTGTCAAGCGGACCGTAGATCCAAAACGTGAACGCGAAACAGCCCGCCGGCAAAATGGCCCGGCGCGTTTTTTCTGCGGAAAGAGCCTTTTCTGCGGAAAGAGCCTTTTCTGCGGAAAGAGCCTGCCCGGAAGACCGGTTGTTTTTCATTGAGGATACCTCTCAGCTACGCATATTAAGTTAAAAATATACACTTTTTTAAATAAAATGTCAATCCCTCTTGTAATTTACTTGAAAAAATGATATAATCAGATAACATTTATAAAAAAGGAAGTGGTTTTTCAAATGCGCGGAGTAAAACACATAGGACGCTGGCTGCTGGTACTGGCGTTGCTGCTGTCGATGGCGGCGATGCTGGCGGTGACGGCGGAACCGGAGATTCCTTTCAGAGTCCTCTACGGAAACGTCAGTCTGAAAGGCGGCGATATTATTATTGAGGACGCAAGGCTGTTGCTGCAGCATTTAGTGGATAAGATCACATTGAATGCTACCCAGTTGAAAGTAGCTTCGGTCACCACCGGCAATGGTCATCCGACCATCGCCGACGCCAGGCTGATTTTGCAATACATAGTAGGAAAGGTGGATGCGTTCCCTGTGGGAGAATATTGTTATACCGACACGCCGGACCCGAGCCGCCGGGCGGGCAATCCGATCATCACCAGTGGTTTCACCGCCGACCCGTCGGCCCATATCTGGCTGGATTATGACGGCGGCGAACGGCTGTGGCTCTATCCGTCCACCGACGTTTTCCCGGCCAACGGCTGCGACCGGATGGACCAGTATCATGTCTATTCCACCGACAACATGGTGGACTGGGTAGACCACGGCGAGATCATCCGCCGGGACAATATACCCACCTCCTTCGGTGAGCACCACGAGGACGCGTTCTTCATGTGGGCGCCCGACGCGGCGTATAATCCCAACGCCGCCGGCGGCACCGGCCCGTATTTCTATTATTTCCCCCACGCGACCGGCCCGCTCAGCAATTGGGGTTCGACCTGGAAAATCTTCGTCGCCCACAGCGACAGCCCTTATAAAGGCTTCAAAGACAACGGCTTCGTTACCCTGAAAGACCGGAACGGCAATGAAATCGTCAGCGGCTCCGGCAGTTCCCGGATTGATCTCATCGACCCCTGCGTCTTTTTAGATGAGGACGGCACCTATTATATGGTCACCGGCGGCGGCGGACAGTGCCGCATCGCCAGACTGGCGCCCAATATGACCCAGCTTGCCGAGGACTGGACGGTATTGAGCCAGCGGTCTGACAACAAGCTAAGTTCCTATGATAAGCTGCCGAATTACCATGAGGGGCCGTGGATGTTCTACCGGTATAACGATTTCGGCCAGAAAATCTATTATCTGATGTATCCGGGCGGGATCGGCGGCAGAGGCGACGATATGCTGTATGCGGTATCCACAACCGGCCCCAAAGGCCTATGGGAATATAAAGGATCTATCTTAAAACCCACCGGCACCGGCGACACCTCCCACGGCTCGATGGTGGAATTCAAGGGCCGCTGGTATATCTTCTACCATAACGCCGAGCTGGGCGCCGGCAACCTGCGCTCGGTCTGCGTGGACGAGATCACCTTCAACCCCGACGGCACCATCAACCCGGCGGAGCAGACCACCGCAGGGGTACCCGCCGTCGGCGCGCCGGCCGATAAAGCCAAATTGGACGCGAAATTCGGCGCGGGCAACTGGACGCTGGAAGAAAAATATCAACCGGGCGGCCTGACCGCCGACGGGTACAGCGAGGAGCAGCGTTACAACGCCAGTTCCGCCGACTGTATCGT
>WRDE01000242.1 GCA_009783605.1 Oscillospiraceae bacterium | reverse complement strand
GGTCGGTGGGATGCCGGTGCTGGCACGGACGCTGATGGCGTTTGATGCCGCCGTTTCGGTGGACGAGCTGGTTGTGGTCGCGCAGCCAGAGGATTTTGAGATATTCGGCGGATTATTGGACCGGTACCGTATCACCAAACCGGTGCGGTTTGCCGCCGGCGGCAGTATACGCCGGCAATCGGTCGCCAATGGTATCGCCGTGGCCGCCGGCGCCGATTATTATGCCATTCACGACGGCGCCCGGCCGCTGATATCCCCGGCATTGATTGATCAGACGGTGGCGGCGGCGCTGGCCTGCGGCTGTGCCGCGCCGGCGGTACCGGTCAAGGATACCCTCAAAACGGTGAATAGTGACGGTATGGTGACCGGCACACCGGACCGCGGCGCATTTCTGGCGGTCCAGACGCCGCAGGTGCTCTCCCGGGAAATTTATGAAGCCGCCTGCCGCCGGGTAGGGGAGGCCGACCTCACCGACGACTGCCGGTTGGCGGAGCTGGCCGGGTATCCGGTCAGATTGATTCCCGGCAGCGAACAAAACATTAAGATTACCACGCCGGAGGATATCCTGCTGGCGGAGGCGTTTCTCGGGAAGGAGGCCGGTGCCATGCGGATCGGGCACGGGTATGACGTCCATCGGCTCTGCGCGGGGAGAAAATTGATACTCGGCGGGGTAGAGATCCCCTTTGAAAAGGGGCTGCTGGGCCATTCCGACGCGGATGTGCTGGCTCACGCGGTTATCGACGCGCTGCTCGGCGCGGCGGGATTGGGGGATATCGGCGTGTTGTTTCCCGCCGCCGATCCGGCCTATGCCGGCGCCGACAGCCTGCTGCTGATGCGGCAGGCCATGACCCAGGTGACCCGGGCCGGCTGGCAACCGGTCAATATTGATGCCACCGTCATCGCGCAGGCGCCGAAACTGGCCCCCCATATCCCGCTGATGCGCCAACAGATCGCCGCCGCCTGCGGCATCCCGCCGGATGCGGTCAATGTCAAAGCCACCACCGAAGAAGGCCTCGGCTTCACCGGGCAAGGCGAAGGCATCGCAGCGCACACGATAGCGATGCTATCGCAATTGAAAATTGATAATTGAAAATTATTGCCCCCTTCGCAACTAATCAATCCCTTAATTATCAATTATCAATTTTATATGTCGTCCCCATCCTGTTCCGGACGCCCGCCATCCGCGGCCAATCCGGTATAGCTTCCCAGCATATCCGAAGAGATATCTTCCCTTTCCCTTTCGGTCATACCGGCCGCAGCGTTTAATGCCTCCCGGGTCGGATTGGTGATGCGGAACCGCCGGTGTTGATCGCCGGACAGACTTGTTTTACCCGATGTTTCAGGCAGCGGCGTATGGGGTGGTTTATTTGGTGTATACATAATGAGATACCTCCCGTTTTTTGTTATTGTGGGTTTTGGAGCGGGGAAATATACTTTTTTCGGCAATCGAAAAATTTTGGTTGCAAAACGGCGGCGGATAGGGTATAATACCTGAGCAACCAAATACCCGCCCGTGGCGAAGCTGGATATCGCAGTGGATTCCGATTCCAAAGGCCGGGGGTTCGAATCCCTCCGGGCGGGCCAATGAAAAAAACCCGGAAACCGTGTAATACCAACGGTTTCCGGGGT
Source organism: Oscillospiraceae bacterium (assembly GCA_009783605.1). Taxonomy (GTDB): domain Bacteria; phylum Bacillota; class Clostridia; order Oscillospirales; family Acutalibacteraceae; genus WRDE01. The sequence goes on along the minus strand of WRDE01000242.1, from coordinate 2,591 downwards.
TTTTAATATTTTCATATTTTCAAAATAACAGAATATATCAGATTAAAATAGAATAAAAAATAAAAAATATGTCAGTCAAAATGTCAGTCATTCGAATGATGAAATGACGGTTAGCCCGGCGTCACCCCGGCTTTTATCTTCCCAAAATAAAAAAGAACCACCGGATCGCTCCAGTGGCTCTTTTATAACGTCCGACCGTGGGACACATCATTGATAGGTGTGGGCGGCCATGTTTATGCCAAACTAATCTCCGCGCCGGAATACTGGTCAAAAGGATAGCTGTTCGCTGCTCTGACATACATTTGCAAGGTGCGCCCGGCTGTTTGTGCGCTTATGTCTCTGATATTAAACCCCAGCCGATTTGATGTTATCGCCGCATCTACACGGGGATTCGATATTTGAATCCCCTGAGAATTTCCAGGTATATGCCCCAGCACATCACATGAGGCGTAGACCGTATCTCCTGCCATAGAAAAATTGAGCGATATCAGCATGGCTAAATAAAAAGAATTTGCGCTTTGAGCGTCATACTGCATGGAATATTCATATAATTCCACATATAACGGCCATGTCGCGTTATAGGATTGAGGCGCAGCTGAAGTTGTTCTGTATTGCAAAACTTGACCCGCGCCAACGGGAACCTGTACGCCAAAGACTTTATCTTTCATATTCGGATTTGGCGGCGGCTCAGGAGCCATGCTCCAGCCGCCGGGGTATCGCACATATCCGACGTTAGGGTCATATCCGTCAGGAATATCCTCAACGGCTGCTTTCCAATCAGCGATACCGCTCGGCCAGACATGGGTCGTCCATTGCATTTGCCAATCCGAGCTGAAAGCCTGTACCGAAGCCACGCCGTTGCCGTGCTTCACCATAATAAAACACATGGCGCCCTCGATTGGTGTACCCTGGTACATGGGACCGTTTGAAACATCAATACCCTCGCCGTAATACAAAGCCCCTGCCGGGGCGTTTTCATACCAGTCATACACGTCATAAACTGTTTTGAACGGTTGCAGATTATCCATGCCATTGCCCTCCTTAATAAGTCGAATTAATTCCCGAAGCGCTTCTTCTCCGAAATATTTTGTCATATGACCTTACACCTCCGCCCAAAGCTCGGTGACATCTGCCGCGGTCATCGGCACCAATTCCTCCTTGCTCCAATAACCGGACAGGTCGATGGCCGTGTTCCCGATCTGAATCCAGGCGCCATTTTTATACATCCATTGCTCATACTCGCCGGGGGAACCGTCCGGATCCGGCAGCAGATAGATGGTGTGTGTATCCCCGGTTTCGGGAAGCTCCTCGACGATTTCAATTTCGAGCTTCACCATAGCGGCGAGGGTTTCGTTGATGAGATCGAATACCGCTTTCGCTCCGGCGGCGTGCTGGTTGTCGCTCCCCTCATCGATATCACTCGCGATCGCCGCGGTAATCGAAGTCATGATCGCATTTTTTATCAATGTGATCAGCTGGATCATCGCCTCGTCCGACGGGAAGTGCTTGTTTACGTCAGGCATGGATTTTTCCCTCCCATAATTTTGTTATATGCGCCGCGCTCATTTCGTGAATACCGAAATCGGCGAGACTTTTGTCGCCTTCTACTTTTACTCCGTTGATGGTAGCCTCCGGCGGCTCTAATTTTTTGTATGCTCCGCCGGCCAAATATTCAAAATCACCGTTGTTCTCACGGATAGCCGTGATAGACGCCCCCGGAGACTGCACATACACGCTCGTTGGGTCATCCGGATCCGGCGGTTCGCCTTCCAGATATCCGCTAAGCGTGATGGCTATATCCACCGCGTTGACCGTCATCCTGTCGCCGGCGGCAACCGAAACGGTCATCACACCTGGGTCGGTCATAAAAGCCGCCGGAATCTGGCAGATATTTTTAATGATGGGGGGCGTTTCGGTTTTCACGCCGTCCTTTGACAGAATCGCCCACTTATTCAATTTGTTCCATTCACGGGTGAACTCAAAACGCAGATATATGTATTTCCGGTTCCCCGTTGGAATGCTTTCGCCGTGGATATCCTTCGACAGCGTCAGCTTGCGCACCTGCATATCGATCAATACTTTGTTGTTTTCCATCGACCGGTTCACCTCCCTATAATGAATGTCTCGCCTCATAATGACCGTCTTTCTGCCTTGCGACCTCCAGCTCGATCCTCGTCTTCAGCCAGAGATCGACGTCGCCGTACACCCGCATGATGTAATATTCATCGTCCTTTGACAGCAGCGCTTTCACATTATCAACCGCCAGTCGGACAGCTTCTTTTTCGTGATCCTCACCGAAAATTTCTTTCTGCTTCCACCGGTCGACATACTTCGCCGACACATAGCTGACGACCTGCTCAACGGTTTCCTTGATCCGGTCATCCTTTTCGGCGTCGCGAGCGATGTCATTTTTCTTTTCCAAAGCGGATATTAATTTCTTCAAGAGAATTCCGGCAACCGTTAGAAACGCCGGGACTGCCAACGCGAGAACGCCGTTTAACCCATCCCGTAGGACATCAGAAATATCCGAATCCATAACATCACACCCCGCCCATTATTTGACTATATGCGCCAGCGCATAGCCAATAGCC
>WRDE01000241.1 GCA_009783605.1 Oscillospiraceae bacterium | reverse complement strand
TGATCCTGCAGAAATTGGTCGGCAAGATTGATGCATTCCCCGCCGAGTAAACACTGAATATCCTTCACAAAAACTACCCTCCGCCAACCCGCGGAGGGTAGTTTATATCACCCTATTTATTGTGCGCATCATTCAGCATTCAGCATTAAGCATTAAAACCCCCACCGCCGCCACCTCCCGCAGCCAATACCGCGGCAGCAGCCAGCCGGGCGACGCGGCGCTGACCGCGCCGGGTTCTTGCAGCCCGGCCTGTTTGGCCAATTGCTGCGCCCGGTATTGGTGGAATTCCGACGTGGCGATGACGGTTTGCTCCGGTAGTCCGTGCCGCCGGATCAGATCGCAGGCGTTTTGGATATTTTCGCGGGTATTGGTGGAGGTATCCTCTAAGATAATCCGCTCATCCGCGATGCCGCAAGCCAATAGATACTGCCGCATGGCCGCCGCCTCAGAGCATGGCTCATTCGCCCCCTGCCCGCCGCAGACGATGACAGAGGATTCCGGGTTTTGGCTGAGATATTCCGCCGCCGCCGCCAACCGGTTGGCCAGTACCGTGGACGGGGTACCGTCCGGCCGGATCTGGGCGCCGAGCACGAGGACGGTGGCGTTTTCAGGCGGCGGCGCAGACATGGCGGCGATCATCAAACCGCTTGCCACGCAGAACATCACCACTAATGCCCCCGATACCGCGCAAACCCCGATCAAAACAATCCGGCCCGGCAGGGAACGGCGCATCCGCCGTACTAACCGGGCGATTTGTTTGAAAAATATAGCCGCCAGCATCCCCGCCAGCCCTATACAGAGCAGCATGGCAATGCCGACATCGGCATACCCGGACAGCAACGGGACAAACCCGAACCCGAAAATGACGCCGGACAACAGAAAAGCAAGCAGACGCGGGGCGGTTTTTTTGACGGTTTTCATCTCAGTACAGCCGCCATTTGCTGACAACCGGCAGCGCCGCCAATTTCCCGTTCAATTCTTTTTCATTCAATACCGGCGTCACAAACGCCAGTTCATCCCCGGGCAGCCGGTCGCCGGCGATAAATGCCACTTGGCCGAACACGGCGGTTACCGCTTGCTTATCACCAGCCGCTACCCGCACCAGCATCGCCGATTCCGCGTCGTCGTGGGGGATGGCATACCCCTCCTCGCCCGGCTCCCAGAACAGATATTTCCGGGCGCTCAGGTGCTTGACCTCGTCGATGACGTCGGCCACCACCGCGCTGGCGGTCGGCTCCTTGCCGGCGCCGCGGCCATAGAACACCACGTCGCCGATGGCGTCGCCCCGGACCATGATGCCGTTGAAGACATCGTTGACCTCGGCCAGCAGATTGTCTTTCGGCAGCAGCATCGGTGCCACGACGGCATACAGTCGGCCGTCCTCCCGTTTGCAGGCCCGCCCGATCAGCTTGATCACCCGCCCGATGGCGGACGCGTATTTTACGTCGGTCGGGGTCAGCTGCCGGATCCCCTCGGTATAGACCTGATTGGGATACAGATGCTTCCCGAAAGCGAGCGAGGCGAGGATGCAGATCTTCCGGCAGGCATCGTGGCCGTCCACGTCGGCTGACGGGTCCCGTTCGGCGTAGCCCAGCTGCTGGGCCAGCGCCAGCGCGTCGTCAAAAGACATGCCGGTCTCGATCATTTTAGTCAGCATGAAATTGGTGGTGCCGTTGAGGATACCGGCGATCTCATACACCTCGTTGGCGGCCAGGCACTGGTCCAGCGGGCGCAGGATCGGGATGCCGCCGCCGACGCTGGCCTCGAACAGGAAGTTGAGATTGCGCTCCCGGGCGATAGCCAGCAGCTCGTCCCCGTGGGTGGCCACCAACTCTTTGTTGGAGGTGACAACACTTTTATCGGCCAGCAGACAGCGTTTGACGAAGTCATAAGCCGGATTCAGCCCGCCGATCGTCTCAACCACGATACGGACCCCGCCGTCCTCCAAAATATCCTCAAACCGCTTGGTGAACAGTTCAGAATAAGGCAGCGACGGAAAATCCCGGATATCGAGAATATGTTTAACTGCGACCGGTATACCGGCTTTACGGGCGATGGGATCGGCGTTCTTCCGCATCAGCTCCGCTACGCCGGAGCCGACCACGCCGTGCCCGAGAATGGCTATATAAATCATAGAAAAATACACCTCTTTTATTCATCGTCCGGTCTTTTAAATACCGTTTCTAAAAATTCCGCCGCTTCTTTTTCATCGCCGCCGGTTTCCCCGCGGTGAGGCTCCCGTTCCCGCAGGATCCGGTCCAGCTCATTTTCCGGTTCTGCATTGGCAAGCGGCTCTTCCGCGGGTATGTTATCCACCGGAGGTTCCTCTATCGGTGTGTCCTCCGCCGGTATTTCTTCCGGCTGGTCAACGGCAAAATCGTCCGTCTCCGGTTCCTGCTCCGGTTCTGTCTCTGTTTCTGTTTCTTCTATCTCTTCCGGCTCTTCTCTCATACAAAAAGCGATGCAGATAACCGCCGTCAGCGCCAACAGTCCCAGCGCGATATCGGCCAGCCCGACAAGATTTTTCCCCAGCGTCTCCGGCAGCGAAATGAGGTTTTCTCTGCCCTGCTCCAGCGCTCCCGGCAGCGCCGTGATGCTGTTGTAAATGATCACGGCGGCGGCCGAGAGAGAAAACAGGGCGCTGCCGGCGGCGAAAAACATCACCCGTTTCGGCTTCCCGGTCCCCGCGATCAGCCGCGCCAGCGAAAACAGGAACATCAGCGCGAAGACAAACACCATAAAATCGAAGAAGGTGCGGCCCACATCTACCGCGCTGGCGTAGCTCAACTCATACCGTGCCAGCCGTACCCACTGATACAGTACCGCCGGCAGCGCGAGCAGTGAAAAAGACTGCTGCCGGCGTCCGCCCGCCCAGGTCAGCCCGACCCAGAGCAGTGCCAGACCGCCGGTCAGCCCGAGAACCATCAGCGCGTAGGTCAGCACCGTGTCCATGACGCCTCCGGTATAGTTGGCCGGCGGCGGACTGATCTGTTCAAAAAAGTAATTGAGCGCCTGGGCCAGCGTCTCCCCGAACAGCAGCAGGCCATACAGGCTGCCGGCAATCCCCACCGGCAACAGGCCCGATCGGGTAAACCGCGCCTTTCCGCGCAGCGGGGCGCAGAGGACAAACAGCACCGCCAGCGCCGCCACCGTCCCGATGATCATATAATAGGGGATATCGGTATTGCCGTTCGGCAATACCGGCGGCGGCAGCAGGATGCGCAGTACCGCCAGCACCGCCGTACAGAGGACGGTCAGCGGCACGGCGATTTTTCTCATTAACAGCATAGGATGAATCATGCCTTTCCGAAATCGTAATATGATGATTTGTTAAACTTCCCGCGAAAATTTATATTTCGTAAGAATTCATTATACACCCGAATATTCGAATACGCAAGAAAAATTTCTATACGTATACTATTTGTTAATATTTTCTCCGCGGCATTGCGCGCGGCGGCGGATTATGCTATAATTTTTATCAAATATTTTCCGTAATTTAAGGAGTGAGCTGCCGATGTTAGAAAACCAACTTGCCTGCCAGCTATATACCCTGCGCGACTATACCAAAACCGCCGAAAATCTGCTTGAAGCCTGTAAAAAAGTCAGCGCCATCGGGTATCCGGCGGTGCAGGTGTCCGGTATCGGGCCGATCCCGCCGGAACAGGTCCGGGAGATCATGGAGCAATGCGGGTTGAAAATCTGCGTCACCCATGTGGGCTTAGACGGAATTTTGAACGACCCGGCCGGCGTGATCCGCACGCACAACATCTATGACTGCTCCGAACTGGGTATCGGCTGTATGCCCGGCGAATATTGGGGCAGCTATGAAGCCCAGCTGGCCTTCGCGAAAAAATTCGCGGCGATGGCGCCCGTTTACGCCGAAGCGGGGCTGCAGCTCTCCTATCACAACCACGCCTTTGAATTCACCGGGTTCCCCGAGGGGGCGCCCTTCGAGGCGATCGCCGAAATTTTCATTGAATCCGGCGTCAACATTATCCTGGACCTCTATTGGCTCCAGGTCGCCGGCGTTTCGCCCATCGACTGGATCAACCGGCTGGCCGGCCACGTCAACGTGGCCCATTTCAAGGATATGACCGCCGACGGCAACCGTTCGATCATGGCCGAGGTGGGGGAGGGCAACATGAACTATCCCGCCATCATCCAGGCCTGCGACGCCGTGGGTCTGAAATGGGCGGCGGTGGAACAGGATGAGTGCCGGAGCG
>WRDE01000240.1 GCA_009783605.1 Oscillospiraceae bacterium | reverse complement strand
GACAGCGGGTTTGCCGCAATTAAAAAGATCGAAAGCGGAAATGTATACGATATTGTCTTTATGGATCACATGATGCCGAAGATGGATGGCGTGGAGACGACAAAAATCATACGGAGCAAGGGATATAATCACCCCATTGTAGCCCTGACCGCAAACGCCGTGGCGGGGCAAGCCGACATATTCCGCAAAAATGGGTTTGACGATTTTATTTCCAAGCCGATAGACATCCGTCAATTGAACACCGTATTGAATAAGCTGATCCGTGACAAACAGCCGCCGGAGGTAATTGAAGCCGCTAATAAGCAAGCGGATTTCAAAAAAGCGCAAACCGCCGATTCTGTTAGTGAAACGGAAATAACCGAATTTTTTATTCAGGACGCTTTAAGATCTCTCAGGGTGCTGGAGGAAATATCCGCAAAGAACGGTTACAGTGATGAGGACGATTTGCAAGCCTATATCATCAATGTACACGGCATGAAAAGCGCGCTTGCCAATATCGGGAAGATGGACCTGTCCGCCGTGGCGTTAAAATTGGAAGCGGCGGGGCGGGAAGGGAAATATGATATGATAACGGAGAAAACCCCCGCGTTTTTAGCGTCACTGCGGGCTTATGTGGATGAACTCAAACAAAATAGCCAAAAAGTATTCATTGATCCGGCGGATGAGGATAAACAATATTTGCATGAAAAGCTGCTGGTGATAAAAGCCGCTTGCGAAGAATATGACGACGAAGCCGCCGATGAAACATTGGCGGAGCTTCGGGAAAAAGAATGGTCGCAACAGACAGGAGAAATGCTCGGTAGCATCTCTGAATTCCTGTTGCACAGCGCTTTTGAAAAAGTTATACGTGTCATTGATGACAATTGTTGATTTATTATTTAGAACGCAAACCTATCCTCCATGTTGCCCATCAAGTAATATCTGATAGCGCTAAGGGTATTTTCAGCCATTTCAAAGATTTTTGAAAATAAAATAAAGCCCCGAAACTGGCTTGTTTCAAGGCTTTCCGCAGACAGCTTGCTGTCTGCTCTGATCGGAGTGATGTGACTTGAACACACGGCCTCTTGGTCCCGAACCAAGCGCTCTACCAAACTGAGCTACACCCCGGAATATTGGTTTAAATCCTATTGTTTTTCTTATCAGCACGCTTGGCTTCTGCCGGTATAGCGCGCTTGATTCGCGGTTTTTGCAGTATAGCACTTCAGCTTGAAAAAGTCAATACGAAACGCGTATTTTTTTATTTTTTCATGTCATTCTGCTAAAAATTGTTGCTTTTTACCGGTTGTAATGATATACTGAATTAAAATATCATAATGATAAGAGAGGGATTTCATATGGCAAGATTTTGTACCCGCTGCGGCAGCCAGCTCCAGGAAGATGGTTCCCCCTGCCCGTATTGCGCGGGACCTGTATCACCTGCGCAACCTGTCCAGCCGGGATATCCGCCCGTCCAGCCGGTCAACCCCGCCGTGAAACCGGCCGGCGCTCTGCAATACACCAGCGAAAACGACGTGACCCTGACCCTCGGCAGCTTCCAGCTGAACACCGCGCTGTTGATCAAGATCATCGCCGCCGTCCTCTGCGTGATCTTTTTCCTGCCGCTGTTTAATGTGAGCTGTGCCGGCACCAGCCTGATTTCCTTCAACGGGTTGGATTCGACTTTCGGGAAGGATATCAGCAGCGGATTTGGCGATTTTGGCGGTTCCGAAAAGGTGAGCGGCAATTTCCTGGCCATCTTTCTTCTCCTCATCCCGGCCGCTTTATTTATAGCTCTCCAGTTTAAGAAAAATCTTGCTTTCCTCGAGGGAAGGATGTACCAGGCCGCGGCGGCGCTTTCGGTGCTGGGGGTCATCGCTTTTATCGTGTTCCGGATCGGGGTCAGTGGCAAGGTTGCCTCCTATATGGAAGACGCGGGCAGTGTCATTACCGCCAAATTCACCTTTTGGTATTATCTGTCGATCCTGTTATACATCGTTATCGGCGGGATATCGGTCATGTATCTGCTCGACGCAAAGAAAAAATCCGCGCCTGCGGCGGAACCGCCGCAGATGCCGCCGCAGGGCATGGGATATCAATAAAATTACGCAGGGACCGTGTCCGCAGGGACGCTGTCCCTTGCGTTTGTCCGGAGGAGCACCGTCATGCTGCGGCCGCTGATAAATTTTCATTATTGGGGAATCAATATTTACCTGCTGATGGCGCTGATCGGGCTGTTTTTCGCGGTGAAATCGCTGTCGGACAAACAAAAACAGATCCATTGTACGCCGGCGGTCCGGAAAACGCTGCTCTGGTGCTTCAGCACCGGACTGGCGGCCGGCGTCATCTGCGCCAATATCGCCAATTGGTTTTTATTCCCCGCCATCGGGGAATATCCGTTGCTCCGGCGGTTTGCGGAGGGCGGATTTTCATTCTATTACGGCATGCTGGGCTTTTTCGGTATCTCGGCTCTGCTGTTGAAAACCCGGAAGTTAGATTATCCATACTGGATCGACCGGATTGTGCCGTCGGTATTGATTTTCCATGCCTTTGGCCGGGTTGGTTGCGCGCTGGAGGGCTGCTGCTGGGGCAGGGAGGTGCATCTGGCCGGGCTGACCTTTGATTTTCCGGCCCGGGAGCTGGAAGCCGCCGCCCTTTTCGCGTTATACTATCTGTTTGAGAAAAAGCTCCGCCGCCGTCACTTTTTTTGGTATCTGTTCTGTTACGCGATACTGCGGTTCGGGCTGGAATTCGGCCGGGGGGACGACCGGGGGATACTGTTCGTCACCTGGCTTTCGCCGGCGCAGGTGACGGCGGCGGTGATCCTATTGGTGTTGGGGATATGGGAGCTGCGGCGGAGAATCTATCATCGCGCATTATGAATTCTCCCGGAGGTGCCCCATGCCCGGCAAACTAACATTAGTAGGTACCCCTATCGGCAACCTCGGGGATATGTCTCCCCGGGGGTTGGAGGCGTTGCGCGGCTGTGATTTTATCGCCGCCGAGGACACCCGGGTCACCCGCAAGCTGCTCACCCATTTCGGCATCTCCCGCCCGCTGATCAGCTACCATGAGCACAACCAGCGGGATCAGGGGGAACGTATCCTCGCCCGGTTATTGGACGGCCAGACCGTCGCATTAGTCACCGACGCGGGGATGCCGGCGGTTTCGGATCCCGGGGAAGCGTTGGTGGCGCTCTGCCATCAGCACGGCGTGCCGGTGGAGGTCGTGCCGGGGCCGGCGGCGGTGACGGCGGCGGTGGCGCTTTCGGGGCTGCCCTCCGGCCGGTTCACCTTCGAGGGGTTCCTCACCACCAACAAGCGCGGCCGCCGGGAGCATCTGGCCTCGCTGGCCCGGGAGGAGCGGACGATGGTATTTTATGAAGCGCCGCATAAATTGATCTATACGCTGAAGGACCTGTTAGAGGCGCTGGGCGACCGCCGGGTGACAATTGCGCGGGAAATTACCAAAATATATGAAGAAGTGCTGCCGACCACCCTCGCGCAAGCGGTTGCGCATTACCAAAACATCCCCCCGAAGGGGGAGTTTGTGCTGGTGATCGAGGGGAAAAATCCCCGGGAAACCGCCAAGGAAGACACGGTCACCCCCGAAGAAGCGGCCCAGCGGGCCAAGGAACTGATGGCGGAAGGGTTATCCGCTTCAGAAGCAGCCCGCCGCACAGCAGCCGAAACCGGCTGTAAAAAAGGCGACATTTATAAATGCATAATGCATGATGAAGCGGGCAATTGAGATAGCGTAAAATAAACCTTCCATCACATATTTTTCATTCCCTAACTCCTAACTCCTAACTCCTAACTCCTGAAAAGCGTTCCCATACGCTACTGCTTCCGCTGTCTTTATCGCGGTATCCATATCGCAGCTTTCTTCTTCCACCCAGCCGCCGAGCAGGTTGCACAGGATCCGGCGGAAATAGTCGTGGCGCGGATAGGATAGAAAGGATCGGCTGTCGGTCAGCATTCCCGGGAACAGGCCCAGCGTTCCGGTGTTGGCGGCGGCCTTTAACTGTTCGGTGATGCCGTCAATATGGTCGAGATGCCACCAAGCCGCGCCGATCTGGAGCTTGCCGGGGCAGTTGCGGTTAAAACCGTGGTTGAAATTGCCGAGCATCGTCGCGATTTCATAGAGCGGTGCCGGATTCAGCGAATAGACTAACATCCGCGGCAGCTTATCCTGCCGGTCGAGGTGATCTAACCAGCGCCCCAGCGCGGTGACCGACGCCGCCGGCACCACCG
>WRDE01000239.1 GCA_009783605.1 Oscillospiraceae bacterium | reverse complement strand
CCGACCCGGTATGCCCGATAATCCCGATAAACGCCCCCCGCTCCACCGACAGCGAAACGTCCGCCACCGCCGTTTTCTCAAACGGGGTGCCGGGACCGTAGGTGAAGGTGAGGTTTTGAGTTTCGAGGATGGGCATGGTTTCTCCAATGTATAATTAACAATTATGGTGTTTTTATTTTACGCGGTATGTTCTGTCGTCTTTGGTTACGAAATGACCGGTTCCTTCACTTGGATTTGCCAGCGCATATTTGAAAAATTCCGGGTATACAGGGTAATCGTTTAATTTATCGATTGGCAGCCAATACAATGATTCTTTTCCGCCGTCCGAACCGACGCTGCTGCATTTGATATTTGTAACGTGCTCATGCGATTTCATTAAGAAGAAAAAGGCGATTTCGTGAAAAGGTTTATTATCTTTGAATCCGCCGATGAAGAAATTTTCGTGGATAAACGCCAGTCCGTCTATCTCAAAACGCAGTTTGGTTTCCTCATAAACTTCCCGCAACACTGCGCTGTCGGATGTTTCCCCGAAATGTACCCGCCCGCCTACCGAATAATAATACGGATAATTTTCGTTTTTGACCATCAACACATGATTTTCATGGATAATAACGGCGCCGACCCTATAATTAAAATACCCGTCATCCGCCTGTAAAGTGATATCTGTCATAAATAATTCTCCCGTAATCGGCTTTCATCCGATTTGCGCTCACTAAAAAATTGATAAAAATGAAATCAGGCAAAAACGCGGAGCGTTTTTTGCACGGGTGCGCCATACATAACTAATTGGATTTGCTGTTATCTAAAAGCGCACCCAGCGTCTCCACACACTCCTCTACCGTCAGCACATCCCGCGGCAACTCATACCCCGCCCTCCGCAGCCGGTCGATCAGCTCGGTGGGCGCCGGCAGATCCAGTTCGGTCCCCCGCAGCGTCTCAACCTGCGCGAACACCTCCCGGGGAGGGCCGTCTAACAGGATTTTACCCCGATCCAGCACGATCACCCGGCCGGCGGTGGCCGCTTCTTCCATGTAATGGGTGATCAGCACCACCGTGATCCCCTGCTCCCGGTTGAGTGCATGGATGGTTTCCAAAACCTCCCCCCGTCCCTGGGGGTCCAGCATGGCGGTGGGTTCATCCAATACGATACAGGCGGGTTTCATCGCCAGAATACCGGCGATGGCGATCCGCTGCTTCTGGCCGCCCGACAGCTTATGCGGCGCGTGCAGCCGGTAGTCGTACATCCCCACCGTCTGCAGCGCCTCGTCCACCCGTTCCCGGATCTCCGCCGGCGGCACCCCGAGGTTTTCCGGCCCGAAGGCCACGTCCTCTTCGACGATGGTGGAAACCAGTTGGTTATCGGGGTTTTGCAGCACCATGCCGACCATCCGGCGGATATCGTAAACCAGATCCTCATCAGCGGTGTCCATCCCGTATACCGTCACCGACCCGCCGGAGGGCAGCAGAATCGCGTTGAAATGCTTGGCCAGGGTGGATTTACCGGAGCCGTTATGCCCCAGCAGCGCCACAAAAGACCCCCGCTCAATCTCCAGCGTAATATCATCCAAAACGGGGGGTATATTTTGGTCAGGCTCGCCGTCGTTGGGTGCGTTATAATGAAATACCAATTTGTCGGTCACGATTTCGGGCATAACTTCTCACTCCTCATTCCTAACTCCGAACTCTCCCAAAACCCTGTCGCCCCACAGGGCAACACCAGCCCGCTTTCCGCGACCGGCAGCCCGATCTCGTCCGCTTCCACCCCGCCGCCGAACCGGGGGATCAGCAGTGTTCCCAAAATATACCCCATCACCGACGGAGACAGACCGGTAGTATACGAGTTGACCGCGAAAAAGAGCGGGCTTTCGGACAGCAGTTCGGCGCAGGTCGCCGCCAGCGGATACAGCTGTTCTTCTAATTTCCAGACCTCACCGCCGGGCCCCCGGCCATAGGACGGCGGATCCATGATAATGGCGTCATACCGGCTGCCGCGGCGGCGTTCCCGCTCCACGAATTTCCCGCAGTCGTCCACCAACCAGCGGACTGGGCGGTCAGCCAGCCCCGAAATGGCGGCGTTTTCCCGCCCCCAGGCCACCATCCCTTTGGCCGCGTCCACATGGGTGACATGGGCGCCGGCGGCCAGACAGGCCAGCGTCGCGCCGCCGGTGTAGGCGAACAGATTGAGCACTCTAATCGGCCGGTTCGCCGTGCGAATAATTTCCGCCATCCGGTCCCAATTGACCGCCTGTTCGGGGAACAGTCCGGTATGCTTAAACCCCATCGGTTTGAGGTTGAACCGCAGCTCCGGCCCGCCAGCCAACGGATAGCTGATCTGCCACGATTCCGGCAGCTTCTGTTCCGACGAAGGTCGGGGGCATTCCCAATGCCCGCCCCCGGCGGCGGAGCGGTGATACCGCGCGTCGGCGGTTTCCCAGCCGGGATGGCGGCGCGGCGTCTGCCAGATCACCTGCGGGTCGGGGCGGATCAGCAGATACCGCCCCCAGCGCTCTAACCGTTCGCCGACGCCGTTTACGGCGCCGGTATCCAATAATTGATAATCCTGCCAGCGGCGCGAAACTCTCATAAGTATCCCCGAAAACATGTAGTTATAAAATCAATAAACTATATTATATCAACGCGGGAACGGATAGTCAATCGCATATAGAAAAAATTCAACTTGCGTTCATGGTTTGACAAAGATAAACAGACAGGAGCTGTCTTTCGCGGCCGCTCCTGTCTGTTCCCTGTTGTAATCAATAATTCATGTTAAAATAATCCACAATCTCATTGTACGCGATGAACACATTGGCATCCTTGAACATTGATTTATCAAGGGCGTTCCCTATTTTCGATTTAAGCGCTGAGGCGAACGTCATCCCCATTGCAAGTCCTATCATACCGAGGCTCCCCCATCCCACATATTTAGAACGGGAACTGCCCGGTTCATATGACCAACCGGCCGAATCATAATCAATCCCCATAGCGTCACATATTTTTTCGAGTTGATCCCCGACGAGACTTCTAATATCTGTATACGCGAAAGATAAATTATGATACGCCCAAAGTTTCAAAGAACCTTGTTCCGCTTCCACTTGAAGAGTTTTGGGCCTTTTTTGAGGATCGCCAAAATAGATCGTACTTTTATCAACCTCGAACTTAGCAAGAATATTTTTATAGTCAACCGTATTTGTCAGCCCCAATCTTTCACTCATAAAAAGAATCGAGCCAAACATGATTTTACATAATGCGCCAACCTCCAGCATAAACGCAGTACCCTGCTGCCCTGTTGCAGTTCCAAAACGACTGACGCATTTGTACGTAAAATCAGATCCCAGCTTAATGTCTGGTGGAGTAGGCTCATTCAAATCATCGGGGAGGGTACGGAACACCGCTCTGCGCAGCAAATGTTCAGGTATCGGTAACGGTGCAGCGGGTTGTGTTTCTTGCACACCAAAATATTTCCATATGCTGGGATATTTTTCGCATAACTGCGAAACACCAAGTCCCTTTAACCTGTACTTCAATGCTTTAATTAAGAAAAACGCAAAAACTGGAATCAGCATTAAGAAAGGTAAATACTCAGACACGGCATTTCCCTCCTTTATCTTTTATGATGCGGCCGGTGAATTGCTGTGCCCCATTAATAAATCTCATAGATAACCCTTCCTTTTTATAAATGATTTTGAGCTCGTCACCATATTACCATATAACAAAAATAAATGCAAGCGTTTTGTCTTGCATTTTAGGCCTATACTATTTTTTGTTTTTAATGCACAATTGCATTAAAAAAGGAGTGCGTTTTTATGTTTAAAATACAAAAGGGATATGACAGCGAAAGCAAGACATTTCGCCTGCCGATTAAGCTCATCGAACGGCTGGAGATGTTGGCGGGGCAAAACAAATTGTCTCTTAATCAGTTGGTTATCCAATGTCTCAATTATGCTATTGATAATCTTGAAAGTGATATCGAAAAAACATAAAAAACATTGCCAGTCCCTGCACTGTATGTTATACCTATCTGCCTTAACCAAAATCTATCGCGAACTCCCATACAAACCCGTCCGGCGCAAACCGGTATTTGTCCATCAGCCCCGGGCCGCAGCTGTTGGAGCCGAGACCGTTTTGGGCGTAATCAAGACTGAGGACGGCATAGCCGCACGGCTCCAGCTCGAAATTGTGCCGTTTGGCGGTCAGCTCTTCGGCGGTATACCGGGAGAGATTGAACATGAAATCCT
>WRDE01000238.1 GCA_009783605.1 Oscillospiraceae bacterium | reverse complement strand
GCCGCCGACCGGGTGGGTTCGCAGCAATCCGGCTGGGGGCTGGAGGACCAGCTGGCGCTGCAGGTGCTGGCTTGTCAGAAGGCCGAAGAGGTACAGGGGATCCTGTTTAACTCCGGCGCGGCGCTGAAAGCCCATGCCGAGAGCACCGACGCGATGCTGAAGGCGCTGGCCGGCTCTCTCGAAGAGGAATATATCACCCGCAGCCTGTCGGTGACCTCCCTCTCCGGCAGCGATACCACCACCACCAACCCGGTATTGAACCTCCGGGGATCCGCCGATCCGAATTTTCCGCTGTATCTGAACGGAAAAGAGGTGCCGCTGACCAACCACGGTTTTTTCTCGTTTAACGCCGATCTGGCGCTGGGGGTGAATACCTTTACCTTTACCCATAAAGGCGTCACCACCTCCTATACCGTCACCTACCGGCTGCAGGTGCTGAAAACCATCTCGCCGGCCGCCAACCTGACGGTGGACGGCGGCGGCACCCTGTCGGTATCGGCAACCGCCCGGACCGGGGCCAGCCTCTACGCCATGCTGAACGGCACCAGGATCCCGATGAAACCGGCCGACCGGCAGGCGGACGAAGCGGGGGATCAAGAGGCAGGGTATGACAATTATTCCGGCACCTATACACTGCCGGCGGGGATCGTCGACAAGGCCCAGAATCTGGGCGCGGTCACGGTTTACGCGACCTTTGAGAAAACGGCCGAAAATAAAACCGGCGGCAAGATCACCGTCCGGGCGCTGCCGAAGCCGCCGCCGCCGGAACAGGAGCCGGAAGAAAAACCGGTAGCGCTGGCGGATCTCAAGCCGGTCAACCCGAACGGCGGCGGACGGGTCCTGGCCACCGGCGATATCGTAATCGTCAAAAAAGACTATGCCGAAACCTTTGACGGCGACACCGTCGACGACTATTCCCGGCCCACCAACGCCTATCTGCCCCGGGGCACCACCGACGTCGTCGTCAAATCGGTCTACGACGCGGCCAGCGACAGCCAGTATTATCTGTTGGGCTGCGGGCGGCGGGTGTATCAGCAGGATGTGGAGCCGTACATACAGAACGGCAAGCTGACCTCCAATACCATAAAGGGCCTGCCGGTCGCCCGCACCGCCGCCTCCACCAGCATCTCCTTCGCCGCCGACTGGCGGGTGCCCTATAACCTCCAGCTGCTGCCGAAAAAGTATATCAGCGAGACCTTTCGCAACTACGGGGTGACGGCGGCGACCACCGAATATATTGAGATCACCTTCTCCTATACCGAAACGGTGAGCGGCGAGCTGAACCTCGCCGGCGACCCGCTGTTCTCCAAAGCGGAATGGATCAGCGGCAGCGGAACCGACCAGAAGCTGCGGCTGTATCTGAAACAGACCGGCGTGTTCTATGGCTATACCGCCGTCTGGGACAACGACGGGCAGCTGACCTTCACCTTCCGGTATCCGCTCAACGTTTCCGGAAATGCCAGCGCCAAACCCCTGACCGGCGTCCGGATCATGCTGGATCCGGGCCACGGCGGCAAATCTATCGGCACCGCCGGCGGCAATATCGCCGAAAAAACATTAGTGCTGAAATACGCGCTGCAGCTGCGGGACAAGCTGACCGCGCTGGGGGCCACCGTCGGCATGACCCGCACCACCGACGTCTACTTGGAGCTTGCGGAGCGGGTGGACAAGACACGGGAATTCAACGCCGATCTGTTTGTCAGCGTCCACATGAACGGCCTGTCCAACGCCAACGCCTGCGGGCCCTCGCTGCATTATTTCAACGAATATTCCATGCTATTGGCGAAAAACATATTCAGTCAGGTGAAAGGCGTGTATGACAGCTATAAAGCCTCCTCACCCTATGGCTACCGGTGGGATCCCTTCTATGTCACCCGGGTCCAGGATATCCCCTCGGTGCTGATCGAATGCGGGTTCATGACCAACGCCAACGACCTCGAACGGCTGATTTCGGACTCCTTCATGAACAAGCTGACCACCGCGGTAGCAAGCGGGCTGACCGCGTATTGCCAATCGCTGCCGAAGGTCACCCCGAATCCCACCCCGCTGCCCACCACAACAGCGGCGGCCACCGCGGCGCCCGTGACGAATCCCACCGCGGCCACCGCCGCGACTGAGGATCCCGCGGCCACAACAGCAGACGAAACCGCCTCTTCCGCCGCCAGCGCCAATCCAAGCGAAACCGCCGCCTCCGAAACCGCCTCGCTCCCGCCGGATGAAACCGGGACCACCGCAGCCGAACCGACGGCAACCGCGGCGACGACAAAAGCGCCGCCGTAAAGGGCACAGGCATTCCAAATTGCTGACAAAAGGACGGTAAACAAATATGCTGGAAATCAACGCGGTACTTGACGGGCGGTATAAAATCTTAGATATCATCGGCAAGGGCGGGACCAGCTGCGTCTATCTGGCGGAGGATTCCCGGCTGAAAAACCATTGCGCGCTGAAAGATGTTTATAAAAACAGCTCCGGTTTAGTCGGAACGCATGGCGGGCTGATTACCGAGGCGGCGATGCTGATCCGGCTCCGGCATACCGGGCTGCCGGTGATTCATGACATTTTTGAGAATGACAATTCGTATTTCTTAGTCATGGAATACATCGAGGGCAGCCCGCTGAACAAGATTCTGGAACAGTCCGGCGCACAGCCGGAAGCCGACGTGATCCGGTGGGGACGCCAGCTCTGCGGCGTGCTGCAGTACCTGCATACCCGCCAGCCGGCCATCATCTACCGGGATATGAAGCCGGCCAATATCATGCTGAAACCCGATGGGGAGGTCACCCTGATCGACTTCGGCACGGCGCGGGAATACAAGACCGCCGGCGCCGGCGACACCGCCTATCTCGGCACCCACGGCTACGCCGCGCCGGAGCAATATGGCAGCGAGGGCCAGACCGACGCCCGGACCGACGTCTACTGCCTCGGGGTAACCCTCTATCATTTGGTGACCGGCCAGGACCCGCGTCTGCCGCCCTATAGGATACAGCCGATCCGGGAGATCGACCCGTCCCTGTCGAAAAAATTAGAGCGGGTGCTCCAAAAGTGCACCCAACCGGACCCGGAGGATCGGTATCAGTCGGCGGCGGAGTTGCTGCGGGAGCTGGGTAAAATACAACCAAAGGAAGACGGAATCCGCGTTCCGGAAAGGGTGATACAGGAAGAAAACACCGCGCCGGTCGAAGAAATTCCGGCGGAAATCGAAACCGAAGATTTGCCGGCGGAAGAAACCAGGCCTTTGGTAGAAGAACAGGAAACGGAGATTTTGCTCGCAACGGAGCCGCAGCGCAAAAAGAAAATGATCGGACTGATCAGCGCGGTGTGTCTGATGGTTGTGGTGTTGACCGGTTCGCTGTTGGTATTTTTGCTGAACGCGAGCGGGAACAAGCCAGAAACAGAGAGTACAGGGGAGAGTGCCTCGGCGGCGGCGGTGGACGACAAAGAGCCGGAGGTGACGGTGACGGTTGCCGGTACATATGGGACGATAACGGGTGTGGAATCGGATACGGAGACAGTGTTGAAAAATACAACAGAAACAACGAAGCCGGTGGAGATAGCGGTGAGCGCGGCGAATCCGGTGGGGACAACGATTCAATCGGCGGCTATCCATTTGGCTGCCAATCCGGATCAATACGATCAGAAAGTGATTGTTGCATCCGTTGGAACCAATGCAACTGTTAAGCTGTATGAATGGGATACTGCAGATTGTGTTGAAAGATTTTCAACATCAAACGCAAGAGTCGGAAAACAGGGCGTTGGGGTTAGTTATGGAGAAAGAAAGGACATGACACCTAAAGGTCAATTCAACTTAGGATTCTGTTTCGGCGTCAATACACCCAATACAAAACTTAAATTTATTGAAATTACTCAGAATACTGTTTTTGTCGACGATGTAAATTCTGAATATTATAACACTATTGTTGATAAAAGTATCTTACCTTCCAATATACATCATGAGGAAACATATAAATATTTTGCAATCCAAAAATATTATTCGACATGTATTTTTATTGAATTTAACGGAGATGGATTATCAAAAGGTAGCGCTATACCCGGAAGAGGCTCCGTTATAACACTATGCGGAATAAACGGTAATTTAAATCCTACATTTGGAGATGTAGCGATATCGAGCACCGATATGATTGCGTTATTAAGCTATTTGGATATAAGCAAAAATCCGGTCATTATCATTGAGTGAATACCCTTATGAAACAGGTGAGAACTCATGAGATGTTTCCGCATGTG
>WRDE01000237.1 GCA_009783605.1 Oscillospiraceae bacterium | reverse complement strand
TTGAATTTCGGTCTTTTTTCCACCGCCCCATTTTTTCCCAAAAAAAACTTGCAATTCTTTTTTTCTTATTTTATAATATATCGGAAATTTTATTCTATTTTGAAAGAAGGATGCATATGTCTGCCCGTAAAATCATCATCATCGGCGCCGCCGGCCGCGATTTCCACAATTTCAACACCTTTTACCGCGGCAACCCGGCCTACAATGTGGTGGCCTTCACCGCCGCCCAGATCCCGGATATCGCCGGCCGGAAATATCCTGCGTCCCTCGCCGGCGAGTTGTATCCCGACGGTATCCCGATCTACGACCAGGCTGATCTGGAGAAGCTGATCAAGGAATTGGACGCCGACGAGTGCGTGTTCTCCTACAGCGACGTGCCGTACCCCTTCGTCATGGGCATCGGCGCCCGGGTTAATGCCGCCGGCGCGGATTTCTCCCTGCTGGGCCACAAAAACACCATGATCAAGAGCACCAAACCCGTGGTCGCGGTCGGCGCGGTGCGCACCGGCTGCGGCAAGAGCCAGACCTCCCGCCGGGTGACCGAGGCGCTGATGGCCAAGGGCCTGAAGGTGATCGCCATCCGCCACCCGATGCCTTACGGCGACCTCGAGGCCCAAAAAGTCCAGCGGTTCGCTGAGATCGGCGATCTGGCGGCGAACAGCTGCACCATCGAGGAGATGGAGGAATATGAGCCCCATATCGCCCGGGGCAACGTGATTTACGCCGGCGTGGACTATGAAGCCATCGTCCGGGCGGCCGAAAACGATCCGCGCGGCTGCGACGTGATCCTCTGGGACGGCGGCAACAACGATTTCCCGTTCTATAAACCCGACCTGATGATCGCGGTGGTGGACCCTCACCGCCCCGGCCATGAGCTGTCCTATTATCCCGGCGAGGTGACGCTGCGGATAGCCGACGTGGCGGTGATCAACAAGATCGACAGCGCCGATTTCGACAACATCCAGACGGTCCGCGAAAACATCGCCAAAATCAATCCGTCGGCCACCGTGATTGAGGCCGCCTCCACCATCAAGGTGGACAAACCCGAGGTGATCCGCGGCAAACGCGTCTTAGTGATCGAGGACGGCCCCACCCTCACCCACGGCGAGATGAAGATCGGCGCCGGTATCGTGGCGGCCAAACGGTTCGGCGCGGCCGAGATCATCGATCCGCGCCCCTACGCGGTGGGCCGGCTGGCCGAAACCTTCAAAATCTATCCCAACATCGGCTGCCTGCTGCCGGCAATGGGCTACGGCGAACAGCAGATGCAAGACCTGTCCGCCACCATCGAAGCGACCGATTGCGACGCGGTGGTCATCGCCACCCCCATCGACCTCGGCCGGATCATCAAAATCAGCAAACCCAACACCCGCGTGGAATACAGCCTCCAGGAAATCGGCCGCCCAAATATGGACGATGTGCTGGAAGGTTTTATCGAAAAAATCAAAAAAGCATAAAAACCCGCTCCACCACTCTTATCAAGAGATAATCCAATTGAAATACCCCTTTGCGTCCGAACGCAGACAATAAATCACTCCCGCGCCGCGGCGCGGGAGTGATTTATTGTGTATGTGTGTGTTGATTAGTTGGAGATCATGTGCGTCATCTTATACAAATTCAAATCAAACGTCTTAATCATATTCAGCGCTTGCTCGATCGGATAATGCTCCAACTGGCTGCCCTGTACCGCTACTACCCGGTTGCTTTCGCCTTTTAACAGCAGCTCTACCGCCGCGTTGCCGAGCCGGCTGGCCAGCGCCCGGTCCCGCGCGCTGGGGGGGCCGCCGCGCTGGACATGCCCGAGGATAGCCGGCCGGGTTTCGATTTCGGTAATCTCTTCGATCCTCTTTGCCAGATCCATCACACCGCCGACGCCTTCCGCCACGATGATGAGAAAATGCCTTTTCCCTTTGGCGGAGGTCTCTTTTATCCGCTGTAAAATATCCCGTTCAAAAGAGAACGGCACTTCCGGCACCACAATGCTTGTGGCGCCGGTGGCCAGCCCGACATTAAGCGCCAGCTGGCCGGAATGGCGTCCCATCACTTCCACCACGCTGCACCGGTCATGGGACTGGGAGGTGTCCCGCAGCTTGTCGATCATCTGGATACAGGTGTTGAGCGCGGTGTCGTAGCCGATGGTGTATTCGCTGCAGGCGATGTCATTGTCGATGGTACAGGGGACCCCGATACAGGGAACCCCGCAGGCCGACAGATCCCGCGCGCCGCGGAAGGAGCCGTCCCCGCCGACCACGATCACGCCGCTTATCCCCTGCCCGCGGCAGACCTCCACCGCTTCCTGCACGCCTTCCTGGGAGTGAAACCGCTTGCTGCGGGCGGTATAGAGGACGGTGCCGCCGCGGTGGATGATATCCGAGACCGAACCCCGGTCCATCTTCTCCATCTCGTTCTTGATAAGCCCGTTAAACCCGTATTTTACCCCGTAAATTTCCAAGCCGTTAGCCAACGCGGTGCGTACCGCCGCGCGTATTGCCGCGTTCATGCCCGGCGCGTCACCGCCGCTGGTAAGTATCGCGTATTTTTTATCCTGTGTTATGGCCATCTGTCAATCCGTCCTCTCATGGGATGCCTGTATAATTTAGTATATGCGCATACGGGAATTATACCCAAAATAAAAACAATTGACAACCCCATCCGGAACATTTTTTGCGGAAAATGTGTAATCTTGTTGAAAACATTCATTTCGGTATTGTTTACGCCGCTGTTTCTGTATAAATCGGTTACCTAACTATTCGACAAGCGCCACATTCTCTTCCCCCAATATCCTCCGCAGCTCCCCGGTCATCACCGGATGGGTCAGTACAGGGGGCAGCTGCAGCAGCTCCCCGGTATCGGTCAGCCGGATATACACCCTGCTGCCGTATTGCCCGTTTTCCACCGCAAATACCGCCAGCGTCAATTTTGTCCGCTTATATTCCGGCGAATCGGTTCCGCTGACCCGCAGCCACAGCCCTTTCGGCCCGGATTTCTTTACCGGCCGGGCCGGCTCTCTGCCCCCGGCAGGATGAACAGGGTAGTTTCCGGAGCTTCCGTCTATCGTCAGCGGATCCATCCGGTCGGCCATCACCACGGCTGGCTCATCCTCCCGGATACTGAGCCGCCCGTATACGATTAACGGGGCCCCGGCCCGGAGCAGATGCCGGAACTGGGTCAGCACCTTCGGGAAGATCAGCAGGCTGATCGACCCGCTCAAGTCCTCTATGTCGGCATACGCCATCTCGGCGTTATTTTTGGTGGTTTTGGTGCGGAAATTGACCATCAGCCCGGCCAGCGCCACCCTGTCGCCGTCCTCAAATTCACCGCTGTACTGATCGCCGGCCGCCCGGACGATGGTTTCCACCGGCGTCGCTTTCAGCTTTTCAATCTGCTCCGCGTAAGCCTGGAGCGGATGGCCGGTCAGATAGATACCGGTGATCTCCTTCTCCATCGCCAGCCGTTCGGCCAATGGATATTCCTCCGCATCCGGCAGCGTTTCGCCGCCGCCGGAAGGCTCCTCGCCGTTCCCCGGATCGAAAAAGCCGATCTGGCCGTCGATATTCCGCCGCCGGACCTCTTCCAGCTGCCCCATCACCGTCTCGGCATGGATCATCATCTGCCGGCGGTTGGCGTCCATCCCGTCCAGCGCGCCGCATTTGATCAGATTTTCCAGCGCCCGTTTGTTGAAGTCCCGGCCGGACATCCGGCGGCAGAAATCATAAAATCCGGTAAACGCCCCGTTTCCCTCCCGCTCCTCGATCAGGTCGCGGATGGTGTTGCGCCCGAGATTTTTGATCGGCAGCAGGCCGTAGCGGATAGCGCCCTTTTGGCGAGTGGCGAGTGGCGAGTGGCGAGTGGCGAGTTTATCTTCACTTAATTTGCTATTTGCCATTTGCCATTTGCCATTCTCCACCGTGAACCCCTCAAAGCTGTGGTTGATGTGGGGCGGCAATACCTCGATGCCTAACCGGCGGCATTCTTCGGTATAGCCGCCGGAACCGCCGCCGGCGATGGCGCTGCTGAGCAGCGCCGCCATATATTCCAACGGGTGGTGACATTTTAAGTAGGCGGTCTGATAAGCCACCATCGCGTAAGCCGCCGCGTGGGATTTGTTGAAGGCGTAGGAGGCGAAGGAGGCCATCTCGGACCATATCGCCGTTCCCACCGCCTCCGGGACGCCCCGGCGGATACAGCCCTCCACCGTCACGTTGCCCTCGGCGTCGGTCATGCCGTGGAGGAAATATTCCCGCTCCCGCTCCATCACGTCGGCTTTCTTT
>WRDE01000236.1 GCA_009783605.1 Oscillospiraceae bacterium | reverse complement strand
CGGAAGGGCGCCGCCGTACTGCTCGCAAACCTGCCGCGCCGCTTTTTGCAGGTTGCGGGCACGGCTGTAATACCCCAGTCCCTCCCAGAGCTTCAACAGCCGGTCCTCCGACACCTCCGCCAGCGACCGGATATCCGGGAGCGCGGCGATAAACCGCTCGAAGTACGGCAGCACCGCCTCAATCCGGGTCTGCTGTAGCATAATCTCCGAAACCCACACCCGGTAGGGATCGGCGTTATCCCGCCACGGCAGCGACCGGGCATTTTGCCGGTACCAGGCCAATAAAGCGGGAATTCCGGTATGGATAGTGTGGAGTTTGGATTGCAGAGCGTGGAGTCGTTCTTCCATTTAATGCTATCTCATTTAATAAATTGATAAAAATCTCATTAGGAAAGAATGCGCAGCATTCTTTAACGGGTGCGCCGTTTCAACTTATCCGGTATGCTGTCAACTCCGGGCGCACCCTACTTGGTCCCGAACAGCCGGTCGCCGGCGTCGCCGAGACCCGGAACGATATAGCCGTGGTCGTTCAGCCGTTCGTCCAATGCCGCCGCGAATATTTTTAAGTCGGGATAGGCCGCGGTCAGCGCCTGCATCCCTTCCGGCGCGGCGATGATGCAGATAAAGGAAACCGAACGGGGACGGCGCTGTTTGATCTGGCCGATGGCCTCGATGGCCGAACCGCCGGTGGCCAGCATCGGATCCAGCACAAAGACGTCCCGCTCCGAAATATCGTTCGGCAGCTTGCAGTAATACTCTACCGGTTTCAATGTCTGCGGATCCCGGAACAGCCCGATATGCCCCACCCGGGCCGAGGGGATCAGCGCCAGCCCGCCGTCCACCATCCCCAGCCCGGCCCGCAGAATCGGCACAAAAGCCAGCTTCCGGCCGGCCAATATCTTACACTGTGTGACGGCAACCGGCGTCTCCACCGCCGCCTCATAAAGCGGCAGATCCCGGGTCGCCTCATAAACCAACAGCTGGGTGATCTCCTGGATCAGCTCCCGAAACTCCTTGGCACCGGTCGAGCGGTCCCGGATATAGGTGATCTTATGCTGGATCAAAGGATGGTCGGCGATAAATACGTTGGGGTTCATGACGGTTCCTTTCTTTATGTACAAATTTTTTGTATCATTTCCATGTTGTCATACAGCCAGTTTGTCATTTCCCCGCATTTTTTCGCGGCTTCCGGCTGGTTGTTTTTCAAGAAAAAAGCCGTAAAGAGTATGTTATCAAAAATGAATAATCGCGGAATAGCTTTCAGCTCTTCTTCGCTCAACGGCAGCAACGCGGCATATCCTTGTATGATCCCCGCAAAGATTTCACACCATTGCGCTAATCTGGTTTCATCCTTATAATTGTCTACCAATTGCGAGCAGCCGAGGTACACGAGGTCAAACACCCGTATGTTTCTGTTGCTCAAATCAAAATCGAGGTACCCGGTGAGTGCGCCGTTGTCAAAGAGAAGGTTGCTGGTGTGCATATCCCGGTGGATCAGCTGCCGCGGCAAGGATCGGTAATCATGCTCAAAAAAAGTATACAGACTGTCCATCACGCCATTCTTGAACGATACACGGTGTTTTTCCAGTTCCGGCACGATCCAGGACGACAGCTCATTGGAAAAATCCGCTTCGCCGGTTTTGACTTTGTCCTGGATTTTAACAAATGCCCTGTGAAGCCCGGCAACGGTTTTGCCTAATACCATACCATTTTGTTTCCGGCCGCCGATGAAAGGATCAAAAACCGTCCCTTTGATCTTTTTCATCAGGCTCCAATACTTCCTATCGGCAGATACATACGGGCTCCCATCCACGGCGCCAATATACTCAACGACCGGAACGCCCTCGGCAAGAAGAAGCCGGTTTAACATGACGCTTTTATCCAGTTCACCTTGGTTTTCGTTGGATTTCAATATATAGGTATCATTGACCGACCATGCGCTGTTTTTATATATTTGCGATATGGTATACGATTTTGCTATCCCGAATTGCAACAGGATATTTTCAAGTTTATTATCCACTATATTCTATTTCCTCTCTTGCCTTTCCCTCTCCGCCTGCGGCGCCCGCAGATATACCGGCATCAGATCGGCGGCGCTGACGGCCTGTCCCGCCGCCAGCATCCGTTCGGCAGCGGTCGCCACGCCAGCGGCCTGCTGATAGCGCAGTTGCGGCGGGGCCAGCACGCATTTCAGTGGCTTGTCCTGCCAGCGTTCATAACACAGCTCCGCGCCGTCGCCGGCCAGATATACCGGCTCCCCATATGCCTCTAACCGTTCCCGCGCCTCCCCCTCCGCCAGCGCCATATCTTCGGTCAACCGCCTGATTTCACCATCGGCGATACGGAAAAAGGCGGTGTAGATCTGTTCGCACCGGGCGTCCATCGCCGCGCAGATGATACCGTTCAGCGGCAGCTCCAGAAAATTCATCGCGATGGCTTCTAACGTCGAAACCGGCAGGCAGGGCAGATCGGCCGAAAAGGCCAGACCTTTTACCGCGGCGATGCCGATCCGGGTTCCGGTAAAGGAACCCGGCCCGGCTGAAATCGCAAATCCGCCGATCTCTTCCAGCGGGATACGGCTGTTTTGCAGCATCGCCTCCACCATCGGCAGCAGCGTCTGGCTGTGGGTTATACGGGGGGCACTTGAAGATTCTGCGGTTTTTAGTGAGGAAGCGTGCCCCCCCGCAGAACGCTGCGGCGTTCTGCCCAAATTGATATAGGCCGATGCCAATATCCGCCCGTTTTCAGTCACCGCGACCGAAGCGGGGCCGGCGGAACAGTCGATTGACAGAAGTTTCATATGATTCTCCGGGCTATACGTTATCAAATAGTGTGGTGCTCAGATATTTTTCGCCCCGGTCGGCAAAGATGGTGACGATCACGCCGCTGTCGATGGATTTCGCCACCTCCGCCGCGGCCAGCATCGCCGCGCCGCTGGACATGCCGGCGAAAATGCCCTCCCGCAGGATGATCTGCCGTCCCATCTCAAAGGCCGCTTCGGTTTCGATGGCGATGCTCTGATCCAGAATCGAGGTATCGTAGATCTCCGGGACGATAGCGTCCTGCATATTTTTCAGCCCCTGGATGTAGTGCCCGCGGACCGGCTGCGCCTCAATGACCTTGATCTCTGGATTTTTTTCCTTGAGTCCAACACCGACCCCCATCAGGGTGCCGGAGGTACCGACCGCCGAGACAAAATGGGTCACCGCGCCCCCGGTCTGATGCCAGATCTCCTCGGCGGTAGTGCGGTAGTGGGTCAGCTTGTTATAGACATTGGAAAATTGGTTCGGGCAGAAATAGCGGTCCGGGAACGCGCCGACTAACGTCCGCGTTTTACGGATGGCGCCGTCGGTTCCCTCGGCGGCCGGCGTCAGCACGATCTCGCCGCCGAAGGCCTTGATCATCTTCTGCCGCTCGATCGAGACCGCCTCGCTCATGACAATCGTGACAGCATAGCCCTTCACCCGCCCGATCATCGCCAGCCCGATGCCGGTGTTGCCGGAGGTGGCCTCGATGATGGTTTTTCCGGGCGTCAGCTCCCCGTCCTGTTCCGCCTGTTCGATCATCTTCAGCGCGATACGGTCCTTGATGCTGCCGGTGGGGTTGTTGCCCTCCAATTTGGCGAGGACGGTGACATTGGGGTTGGGGTTCAGGTGATTTATCGTGACCATCGGGGTGTTCCCGATGAGATCCAGAATGGTTTTTCCTGCTTGCATGATTTGCATAATGCGATCAAATCCTTTTAAGTAATATTTCCCGGTCATTTTCCCCGGTTTTGGTAAATATCAGCCGCCAGGCCCCCTCCGGCAGCGCCTGCTCAATATTTTCGCTCCATTCCACCGCAAGGATCGCGCCGGATTCGAGATAATCAAAAAATCCTGTGGAATGCAGATCGTCGATACCGCCGATACGGTACATATCGCAATGCACCAACGGCGGATCGCCGCCATAATCATGCACCAGCGTGTAAGTGGGGCTGCTCACCTCGGCTGTCAGGCCCCGTCCGGCGGCCATTCCGCGCACAAAAGCCGTCTTCCCCATACCCATACCGCCAAACATCGCCACCACGTCGCCGCTCTTTAACCCGGCGGCAAAGGCCGCGCCAAGCCGCTCGGTCTGCAATTCGGAATGGGAATCCCACTTCTGCACAGTCATTTTCTCCTAAAATATCATTCTGCATAACCTTCCAAATTATATATTATCATATTTTTATGAATTTTGGAAGAGTTTAACTTGCATTCTTTTTTATTTAATACTATAATTATAAAGATGTGTCAAACAGGCGGTG
>WRDE01000235.1 GCA_009783605.1 Oscillospiraceae bacterium | reverse complement strand
TGGCTGCCGCATCCGGGACACGTACTTGTTTCGCCGCCGCCGCCGGATTGTTTACCGCCGCCGCCCATCGAGCCAAGCAAAAATTGGAGAAGGAACAAGCCGATTGCGACAAAAGCAAAAGCAAGCGCGACTACTGCGAATATGACATAATAAATAGCCGTTAAAATAAAATTGAGAACCGTGACGACGAGGCTTTTTGTTTTAACAAAACACATGATGGTGCTGATAATAAGGGAAATCCCCATTATCGCGCCAAGCCATATATGCACGTTATACATAACGATTCCGAACATATTTAAAACCAACACCCCGGCACACGCCGCCAACGCCGTTTTGAAAAGGCTTCCCGTCGGGTCATATTCATACCTAACGCGGATGTATTCCCTGTATCCCCAACCGTATAAATAAAAGTAAACCAAGACGATGATGCCCATCCACCAATACTGCACTATATAATTCCAGAGTGCTGTGGGGTTTTCAATTCCCGTGGCTGCTCCCTCCACCATCATAACGCGGAATTCGGGGTTAGGGTTGCTGCCGCGCGGTGTTATTCTTATATAACCGACAGCGTCGTTCGGCCACGATACCTGTACGGTTCTCGCGCCTCTGCGGGGTGCGCGCAGGACACTTTCCCGATTGGCATTAAACACCTCCACGAAGATGCTGCCCCTGCTGTATATTTCGTGAACTCTTGTGCGGTCGTTGGTATTAAACCGGAAATAAACGGGGCTGAATTGCCCGTTAAAAGTACCCGTCGTATACGCACTGTCCCTAAACCTATCCAATTGCGGCAACGGTATCGCCGTGTCAAAACTTGCGCCGTTTGCGGCAAGCGCCGGTACCGCGAATGATACGCACAGTACCAACGCCAACGCCAATGTAACGATTATTTTTTTCATGCCGGCGTTCCTCCCGTTTATGTTAATTACTGAAACGCGCGCCGCACGAGCAGGAACTCGCCCCCCAACCGGCGGTGGCTCCGCAGTTGGAACATTTTCCTCTGCCGCCCATAACCATTTTGAGTACGAAAAATCCCCCCACCGCAACCGCCGCCATCACAACCAAGAAGAACACAAACATCGCCACAAGACCCATCAGGCCATAGAATCCCAGCATCAAAGTAACGTGGATTGCGAGAATTTTGGGGTCTTTAGTGATTTTGAGGAGTTTCAAGGTGGGAATGACAACGCCGGGAGCCATGCAGAAAAAGATCGGCCACATGGCATTAAGACTCGCAACCATCATGACCGCCATGTATACCATGGACAGCCCCATTGAGTATAAAAGCGGCTTCAGCTCCACCGGGTTAAGTTCATAATTTTTAATCATGTATCGTTTGCACGGGAACAACACGACAAACAAAAAGCCGCCGAACAATCCAAGGACCAACCAAAGGGGTGTCTGCCATTCGGGGGTGTCAAAGCTGCTGCCGTCGGCGGCAAACGCGGGCAGCGCGAATATGGCGCAGACCAGCAATGTTAAAGCTAATGCGAAAATTGACTTTTTCATTGTGATTCCTCCGTTTTATCTTTTATTGTCGTTAATCCCTTATGAATACATATATATTGTCGGGGAAATGCGGGTCAATTACGGTAAGTGTATCGCCGTCAAGCGTTCCGTATATGGTCATGTATTCGGCAATGGATTGGTAGCTGATGGAGGCTCTGTTATCACCCGCAACGCTCCAGTCTATGTGGGTATTCGGCAGAGCCAGCCAGTTGAAAATACCCGTTCCGTCCGCGTTAAATGTTATGTTGAACATTGCGCCGTGATTGGTTCCGCCTTCATGGAATGAAAACCTGCCCAAAAACCCTCCTGTCTCAGCGGAGCCGGGTGTGCCGGGACCACTTCCGGGATCATCCGGGCCACTTGTTGTGTTTGAGCCGCCCGGACCGGTTCCGGTACCGCTCGGTCCCGGTCTCGGGGTGCGGCGGCCTGTGCCACCTCCGCCTGTTCCGTCATCCACTCCCGGGGCGGTTATCTGTGCGGTTTCCGGGAGGGAGTTGGGTTCGGTTTCCCAAGATACCCGCTCGAACACATCGCCGTATTCGGTTCTGCTCATCGCAAAGTCCTCTATGAACACCAGCGCGTTGCCCTCGTACCTGAACCGGAAGTTTTCAATACCAAGCGCGGCGAACTCGGGGTGTTGAAGGCTCATTACGTCAGGATGGCAAGTCACTATGCCGTCCGCAACAGTAAACTCACCGGTAATATTCCTGAGCTGTCCATCCCAATAGAACACAAACTCGTTGTGAAAAGAAGCCAGCGAGATATACGGGTTGCCGGTGTCATGACCCGTTTCGTGTATGTATTCACCGGGGAGTCGTATCATCATCAGTCTATCCAACGCGTCCGCGGTGACAGCACCCGCCGCTAATACACGGTCTTGGTTGTCGAGGATTGCTTGCAGTATGAATCCGTTCAACTCCTCAAGCTCCCACCCGCGGATTTCTTGCGCTTCGCCGCCGGTTATCAGGGCAATCTCTCCCGCTTTAAGCGGTCTGCCGTCCACTTCGCCGCTGCCCTCAAGCATGACGATAAACGCCCCGTCGCCGACGCCCTGCCCGGCAACAAACAGCGTCCCGCGCACGCCGAACATCACGTTACCCAATCGGGTTTCGATGGTGTGCCCCGGGCTTTGCCCCTGCACATCCACTAATATCTGCCCGCTTTCCACCGCTATGGACAGCAGCCGATCGGTGGCCCGGTCGATGGATATGCGGCTTTGCTCGTCTATTTTTACCTGCGAACGCTGATCCAGCACAATGTAGCAAAAGGACATAACCGGTGTAGCCACGGTATATCCCTCGCCCAGCCTTGCGCCCGCCGCGGCGTTGACTTCCGGGCCTGTGCCCCGGGTCATCGTTGCCGCCGCACCGTCTATGTGTGATACGACCATTGTCCGAGCTTCCACAGCAGCGGGAACCGGGACGTTGCCGCTGTTCGCGCCGTTAACTGTGTCGCTTCCACTATTATCCGCACCCCCGCCGCCGCAGGCGTTAAGAACAAGGAGAATCGCAAGCACCAAGGCTATAATTGCTTTTTTCATTGGGATTCCTCCTATTGGTACGCTCGTAAGCGTCTTATGTTGACTTGTTCTACAATCCCGTCGTCCAAGTATGTTGCTATAAATTCGGTATAATTGTCATCTTCGACAAAGTTGAGGTTGCACGGATAATAGTCCCCTCTGTTTTCCCAGTTTGCGTGAAAGCGCATTTCGCTGAAAACAACTGTTAGGTCAACAATCTGCTTCATTTTCAACCGCGCGGTCTGCCCGTTCATAAACGCGACGTCTATCAAACCATCTTCGCCCGGTTTTCCGGCTTCGGCGGGATAGTAAAATCCGTCCTCCGCTTTCAACGCGAAAACCATACCGAGCGGCGGTTGGTTGTTTTTGTGGAAATCGTCCGCGAAATCGTGCGTAAAATAATTTTCATCCGCGTCGTATTCCGTACAGCCTATGGTTCCATCGGGGTTGGCGACAATCTCGACCGCTGTTTTATGGTAATCAAGACCTTGATAGAAACCCGCCAAGTCCGCGCCGCTCCAAGACTGACCGATCGCCGCGATCAAGTCCACGGCTTCGGTGTAAAACAGGTTTATGTTGTCCGCGATGCCCGAATCGCCCGGGATGATATGAACGGGTGTCCCGCCGGGTTCAATTTGGACGGTAAGGGGGGCGTTTTCATAACTCATCACGGTATAGCAATTTTTATCGTAGGCGTCGTGGTAGCTCATGTTGATAATCAGGTTTTTGTTGGTGAGGATGAAATTCACTATATTTTGGCCAACAAAAACAACTTCTTCGCCCGCTGACAATTTGAATCCGCAATCCTCGGCGAACATATCCAAGAAAGAACGGCGCACCTCGGCTTGATTTCTGCATTGCCACTCCTTTCCCGTTTTTTGCAAGAACAAACCGTCTTGTATCGCGCCGCTCTTTGCCGGCGCGTAGGTATCCGCCAATGCGCGGCAGAACGCCTGCGCTTCGTCCTCCGACAGCAATATATTGTCAAAAATATGAAGTTCGCTGTCAAAGATAGCGGCCCGTACATACCGCCAGTCCGTTGCGAAGTAGACCGTAAAAATGTCCGCGTTGGCATGGGCGACGGTTTCGCGTTCACCGTTTGGCCATCCATACAGGAAGGTACGGTTCGTTACCAGCAGTTCCTTAGTGTCCGAAGCGAAGATAATTTTCTCGCCGTTTTTTACCGTGTAACCAAACAACTGCGCCAGTTCATTTTCGCGCGGGGTCATCGGCGGCGGCGCGGTCGCCGCGTGGATCGCTGTTTTTGCCGATTCGGTCAAGCCTTTCGCGGTGTCGGTTA